>DASZQR010000010.1:300000-600000 GCA_035549555.1 Patescibacteria group bacterium | reverse complement strand
CAAACATATCGCGCATGCAGCAAGCAATTAATGTGGCACAAAAACTAAACCGTAAAGTTGTTTTTGTGGGACGTTCGATAGATCGAAAAGCAAATATTGCGAAGAACTTAGGGTTTTTGAGTTATCCAAATGGTTTAGTTATAAGTGCCAAGCAGGCAGGAAAGCTAAATGATAAGCGGAGCTTGTCACTTCGTGATAATCAAATAATGTACATAATATCAGGAAGTTATGGGCAGCCAGGAAGTGCACTTTATCGTGTTGCTTTAAATGAGCATGAATTTTTAAGTATTGCTAAAGATGATGTGGTGATATTTTCTTCAGATCCTGCGCCGCCAGGGAGCAAAACAAATGTTGATTTTGTAGTAGATCATATTATCGAAGACGGAGCTGATGTGCATTATTATGATTTACAGGAAGATCTTCATGTATCAGGACACGGGTGTATTGAGGATATTAAATTTTTATTTGGAATAATTAAACCAAAATATTTTGTGCCAATTGGAGGAACGATAAGACATAACAGAGAATATGCTCGAATAGCTGAAGATATGGGAAATGATATTCGTAATGTATTTCAATTAAAAGAAGGAGATGTTTTAGAATTTATAAACAAAAATGCACAAATTAATGGACATATTCCTGTAAAAAGCGTTTTAGTTGACGGACTTGGAGTTGGCGATGTTGGAAATGTAGTACTACGAGACCGCAATGTTTTAGCGAGAGAAGGAGTTGCAATTGCGATAATACAAGTAGACTCTGCTACGCAAAAGATTGTAGATGCACCGGAAATAATTTCAAGAGGATTTGTATTCAGCGGAAAAAGTACTGGGCTACTTCAGGAAGCAGGAAAGGCTCTGATGCAGAATTTACAAAAGAAAAATCAGATGGATGGAAAGGTGGCGAAGGATGCAAGCGTTGATTTTCTTGAAAGATATTTCTTTGAGAAACTGCAGAGAAGGCCAATGATTTTACCTGTGATTGTGGAAGTATGAAGAAATATTATTGTTTGGGTCAACGTAATCTTCAAGAAATTCTCCGTCATCTCCTAATTTTATTTTTTCTCTACTTTTTCGTTTAGGTTTTTCAGGTTGATAGTTTAATGATTGTTTTAGTTTGTTTACTTTACTGTTTATTCTGTTTTGAATGAATAAATTTATTATTTCATAAGTGGTATTTAGTCCCCAAGTAATTACAGCAGTTTCATAGATAAATGTAGAGGTGGGAATGTGAGATTGATTGTTATATAAAAGTGCCATAAATTCTGAGAGTTGTGTTATTCCCTGTATAATTAAAACGTTTCCTCTTGTTTTGCTTTGCTCTTGTAGTTTTCCTAATTCAACTGCTTGTTGTAGTTGTTCGTTTTCTAACATTTGTGAAAGGATTATAACAAATTATGATTTGAATATGTAGCTTTGTGCTAAAATGAATTATGGCTCGTGAACCCGTAAAAAAGCGCAAGGATAAGCGCGCTTATAAAATGAAAATGAAGCCTGAGACGGCTCAGAGTCTTGCCCAGATACTTTTTTTTGCACTTGCAGGACTTGTTGTTGTTTCATTTTCTCGGGAAGGATTGATACTTGTTAAGTTAAACGACTATCTTCTACAGTTTTTTTCCTGGACTGCTATTTTTTTACCTTTTATTTTTGTTGCTTGCGCTTTCTTTCTATCGAAATTTAAAAGGCCTTTGGGACAGCCAAATGTGATTGTAGGATTTTTGCTTTTTTTTATTTCATTAAATGCAATTGTACAAGGAGGCCAAATTGGGGAAACTACTTTTGGATCAGTTGCTGCACTTCTTACAAATATTGGAGCATTTATAATGTATCTGGGAGTAATGATTATTGGAATAATCATTTTATTTGATACTTCGCTTGATACAATACTTGCTTTGATTGCAAAAGGACTAATAAAGTTGAAGGGTTATATTTTGGGAGATAAAACTCTGGCGACTATAAATTTGAAAGATAAAAGTGAATTGAAAGTCATAGGAGCCACTTCTTCTACAGAGAATCAAACACAAAAACAGAACACAGCGCCTGCTCAAAAAACTTCAGAAATGGAACAGAAAATTATTAGTAATGTTCCTGGCGAAACCAAAGTTTGGAAGTATCCTCCAAAATCTATTTTGACTCAGACTCAAGCAGGGCATGCTGACCGAGGCGATATAAAAGGCAATGCAAAAATTATTGAGCAAACACTCGAATCTTTTGGAGTGACAGCGCGCGTTGTTGAAGTAAACTTGGGACCTGCAGTTACTCAGTATGCACTTGAAGTAGCTCTTGGAACAAAACTTGCAAAAATTACAGGACTTGAGCGTGATTTGGCGAGAGCACTATCTTCTCCAACTGGAGCAATAAGAATTGAAGCGCCAATTCCCGGGCGAAACTTAGTGGGTATTGAACTTCCAAACAGAATGGCTGAATTTGTACCAATGAAGAAAATGATGGATAGCGAGACTATGCAAAACGCTAAAAGCAAACTTGCTGTTGCTCTTGGATTTGATGTGACTGGAAAACCAATAATTGCTGATATTGGAAAAATGCCACATGTACTTATTGCTGGACAAACAGGAAGCGGAAAATCTGTCTGTATAAATACTTTTTTGGCATCATTACTTTTTAGAGCATCACCAGCAGAACTTAAACTAATTCTTGTTGATCCGAAACGGGTTGAGCTTACTGGATATAATAATATTCCCCATTTGCTTACGCCAGTGATTGTTGAGCCGGAAAAAGTTGTTTCGGCGCTTCGTTGGCTGATGGCAGAAATGGACAGGCGATATAAACTTTTTGCTGAAGCTGGGGCGCGCAATATTGACGGATATAATGAAATGAGCGGATTTCAAGCACTTCCGTATATAGTTTTATTTATTGATGAGTTGGCTGATATTATGCTTTTTTCACCTGTAGAAGTTGAAGACTCCATAACTCGTATTGCGCAAATGTCACGAGCTGTGGGAATCCATATGGTCCTTGCAACTCAGAGACCTTCAGTTGATGTTATTACAGGGCTTATTAAAGCAAATGTTCCAACTCGTATTGCTTTTGCTGTTTCGTCTTTAGTTGATTCAAGAGTTATTCTTGACACTCAAGGAGCTGAAAAATTATTGGGTAAAGGAGACATGCTTTATTTGCCACCGGAATCTGCAAAGCCTGCACGTATTCAGGGAGCATTTGTTTCTGATAAAGAAATTGCAGATTTGGTGACATTTATTAAAAATGAAGGAGTGCCAACACAATATACTGAAGAAGTTACATCGATGTCTAAGGCTGGGCCTGGAGGAGCATCTTCTTCGGTTCCTGGAGCACCTGCTGATGCTGATGATTTATTTGCAGAGAGCGTGAGACTTATTTGCCAATATGACAAAGCTTCTGCTTCGTTACTTCAGCGAAGACTTTCAATTGGATATGCAAGAGCTGCACGTATACTTGATCAACTTGAAGCTGCTGGGGTTGTAGGACCTGCTGACGGAGCAAAACCACGCGAGGTGAAAATAAAAGATGCAGAAAGCTTTTTAAGCGGCGGACAAGCGGCTTCGGAATAACTTCTGAGACATCATGAAAACTATTGGAGATTTAATAAAACAGGCACGTTATAAAGAAAATCTATCTCGAAGCGATTTGGGAGAGATGACTCATATACGTACTGAATTTATTGCTGCAATTGAAGAAGCAAACTGGGAGAAATTGCCGCCATTTAGTATTACAAATGGATTTGTAAAATCAATTGCGCATTTTTTGGATATTGATGAGAATCAAGCAGTTTCAATTTTTCGCCGTAGCTATCCCCCATCTTTGATAAAAATAGTTGATAAGCCAAAAAATTTTAAAGAAGTAAGACGGAGATTTAGCTGGGGTCCGCGTATGACTTTTATTGTTGGAGTTTTAATTATTATTTTAATTGTTGTCGGATACCTTGGATTTCAATATAGGAAATTTAATAGTTCACCAAATTTAATAGTAAACAATCCGACACAAAATGAAATAATTAACCAACCTGAAGTGAATGTAAATGGAAAGACAGATCCTGATGCAACTGTCATTATTAATGGGCAAAGCGTAATAGTGAATGATGACGGAAGCTTTGCGGCACAAGTTGATGTTGCAACTGACACAAAAGAAATTGATATTACGGCAAAATCTAGGGCTGGAAAAGTGAGCACTGTCGCGCGTACAATTAAGGTCCTGTTACAATAAGATTATGAGTGGAGTAGAAACTTTATTAACAATTGTCGTTGTAGCTTTAGCGATACTTTTTATTTTTGTGGGAGTTCAAGTGACTTTAGTCATACTTGATTTAAGACGCACGATAAGAAGATTAAATAGTTTACTTGAAGATGCAATTTTGGGTGGAGGATTAATAAGACCTGATAAATTAACTGGAGTGTTGGAGTTTTTTAGAAAGAAAAGGGAAACAGGCAGCCACGGACAGCAAATTTAATTTATTTTATATCTGAAAACTCTTAAGGCGTTAAAAATTGGAAGAAAGTCAGTTGCAAAATTATAAGCTGCAGCACCTTGCGGACCTATAAAATTTCCAAAAACTAACCCAAGCCCTAATGCGTTTGTTGCTCCCCATAAAAAGAAATTTTGGCGAGCAATGTTTTTAGTGTATTTGCTTAAATTGATTGCAGTCGTGAGTTTTAACAAATTATCTTGCATTAGAGCAATATCTGCTGACTCGATTGCGCTATCTGCTCCAATTGCTCCCATTGCTATTCCAATATCGGCAAGCTTAAGACTTGCAGCGTCATTGACACCATCGCCAACCATGGCAACCTTACCTTTAGAGGATTTCAGGTAGGACTTGATGTAATTTAATTTGTCTTCAGGAAGAAGATTGGCATGAAATGTTTCTATGCCTACAACTTTCGCAACGCGAGCGGCGACTAAGTCATTATCTCCTGTAATCATGACAATATTTTTAACACCTTGATTTTTGAGAGCTGAGATAGTAATTCTTGCTTCAGGACGAATTTGATCTGCAAGAGTGAGGATTGATGCTAATTTTTTATTAACTGCCAGGTAAACGACCTGGAAACCCTGGCTTTGATTTTCTTTTGCAATTTTCATCTCTTCATTTGTTATTTTTACTTTTTCATTCTTCATAAACTGAAGTTTGCCAGCAATAACCTCGCGCTTTCCAAAATTTGCTTTGATACCAAAACCTGCATACTCTTCAAATTTTTCTGGAGATTCTATTTTTAGACCATCGTTTTTTGCGTGAGCAATGATTGCTTTTGCTATTGGATGTTCTGAAACAGATTCAAGATCTGCGATAAGCTTGAGCGCTTCGTGACTTTTATATTTATTAAAGGTAATTATTTTTTCTGTTTTAACATTGCCTTTGGTAAGAGTTCCTGTTTTATCAAATAAAACTGTTTCTAAATTAGATAAACCTTCAAGATATTCACTACCTTTGATAATTATTCCCTGTTTCCCAGCTTTTGCGATAGCCCCCCAAAAAGCCATGGGAATAGAAACTGCGATATCATCAGCACATGTTACAAGAAGAATGGATAAAATTAAATCAATATTTTTAGTGATCGTGAAAATAATAATTGAAAGAGATAAGGTTACTACTATATAAATAGTTGTGAATTTGTCGGCAACTCCCTGGATTCCCTGTTTTTCGTTTTGAGCATTTTTAATTAAGGAAACGATTTTCTCAAAAGTTGTATCTGCGCCGACTTTTTCTGTTTTAATCTCAAGCGATCCTGATAAATTTAAAGTGGAAGATAAAACTTTCTGGCCAACACTTTTAGTAACTGGCAATGATTCTCCGGTGAGGCTTGATTGATCAATACTGCCTTCACCTTCGATAATTTTTCCGTCGACTGGAATTCTATCTCCTGCTTCAACAACTACAATATCTCCGACTTGAACTTTTTGTATGTCTACAGTTTTAATATCGCGGCCAACTTTTATTTTTACTTTTTCGGGGCGAAGCTTTAATAAACTTTTAACTGCATCATCTGCTTTGCTTCTCGTGTAATCTCCAAAAATTCTTGCACTGGTGATCATTAAATTAATAAAGGCAACCGATGACCATTCCTGATGAATAAGAGAAACAAACAAAGCAATTGAAGCTAGTAAATCTACAGAAACTTTTTTGTCCTTCAGGGATTCTGCCGCACTAATTATTACTGGAACTGTTGCAATAACGCCTACTATAGTTATTAGAGAATTTGACCAGGTGGATTTAAAAAGATAATAGAAGATTAGTGAAAGAATTAAAGAAACAAGAATAGTAAAATTTATTTTCATAAATTAATTATAGACGAAATTGAAGTTCTAAAGTTTGACTATATTGAAACCATCGACACCGTTGCCTGTAATATCTCCTGGATTTTTATCACTTGCAAAGTAGTAGAGAGGCATTCCACGCCACGCAAATTGTTTGCTGCCATCATCATCACTTCTTGTTATGACTGTAATTCCGTCTGGAAAACTCCCTTGGGCTGTTGCTTTTGAAGAATATGCTGGCCAAGCTTGCAAGCAACCTCCTGTGCAATTGCTAACTCCGTTTGTATCTTTGGCATAAGTATAAAGAGTCATGCCTGCGAAATCTGTCATGTAATTTCCATATGACGCATTAGTTTTGGTTAAGTAAATATTGCTTGAGTCTGTTTGCGTATTAGGACTAGTTTCGATACTTGTTTGAGTTGGTGGTTTTTCTGAGGTTATATGACTAGTTAGAAAACTGCAACTAAAAGAACTACTACTCCGATGCTTATATGATTTACAATATATTAAATGGATACAAGGAAACAAGGATTACTTCAAGCTGCTGGCGTAACTTTATATTGTTTAGCTGTTGGACTTTTCTTTGGACAAGCAAATAAATTTTTGCCAAAACAAGATTCGTTTTTGACTCCGATTGTAGTTTTAACTCTTTTTTGTGCATCTGCACTTATATGTGCTTTGATTGTATTTTATAAACCTTATTTATTGTTTTTTGCCGGTAAGAAAACGCAAGCAATTGAAACTGTGATGTATACAGCAGCCTGTATATTTGCCTTTGCAGTTATTGGACTGATTGGATTAATTATTTTAGGATAGGTATAAGCTGAGCTTGTAACACTGCGTGTTATAATAGCTTCATGACTGGAAACGAAGTTCGTAAAAAATATTTAGAGTTTTTTGAAAAACGAGGACATAAAATAATTAAACCTGCTCCGCTTGTTTTGAAAGACGACCCAACTACTTTGTTTACGTCAGCTGGAATGCAACCATTAGTTCCATATCTTTTGGGTAAAGCTCATGATGAAGGTAAACGATTAACAGATTCTCAACCTTGTTTTAGATCTCAAGATATTGAAGAGGTTGGTGACAATCGACACGATACGTTGTTTGAAATGCTTGGGAATTGGAGTTTAGGAGATTATTTCAAAAAGGAGCAAATCCCCTGGATTTGGGAATTTATTATAAAAGAACTTGGACTTAATCCTGAAAATATTCATGTAACACTTTATGAAGGAAATGAAAGCGTACCTAAAGACGAGGAAACATATAAATTGTGGAGAGAATTGGGAATTTCTGATGAAAGAATTCATTATTATAAAAATAAAAATTGGTGGAGTATTTCAGGGCCACCTGAAAATATGAGAGATGGAGAAGTAGGAGGACCTGATAGTGAAATCTTTTTTGAGTTTGAAAACGTAAAGCACGATCCGAAATATGGTAAAGAATGTCATCCTAATTGTGACTGTGGTAGATTTTTGGAAATTGGGAATTCTGTTTTTATCCAGTACAAAAAGGTTGACGGGAAACTTGTAGAGCTTCCAAATAAAAATGTGGATTTTGGAGGAGGACTTGAGAGATTAACTGCTGCAACAAGTAATGACCCTGATATTTTTAAGTCAGATTTATTTTGGCCTGTCATTGAAAAAATAGAAGAGCTTTCTGGTAAGAAATATGAAGATTATCAATCTTCAATGAGAATTATTACAGATCACATTAAGGCTTCAACATTTTTGATTGCAAACGGGGTCACCCCAAGTAATAAATTGCAAGGATATGTTTTAAGAAGATTGCTGCGACGTGCGGCTCTTCAAATGAGAAATTTAAATATTGATTTGTCTCAAAAAGATTTTAATGAAATGTTTGTTATTGTAGAAAAAGTTTTTGATATTTATTCTTTATATTTGGATAAAAAAGATTTGGTAAAAGTGCAAGCTGAAATAACTTCTGAACTTGAAAAGTTTGGAAGAGCTTTGGAAAACGGAGTCAAAAGGATAAATAAAACTGATATTAAAGATATAGATGAAAAATTTGCATTTGATTTGATGCAAAGTGAGGGATTTCCATTTGAAATCACACAAGAGTTGGTTGGAAAAAAAGGAGTTAATTTGGATAAAAATAAATTTGAAGAAATGCTTCGCGAACATCAGGAGCTTTCAAGGAAATCTTCAGAGGATAAATTTAAAATTAAATAAGTTCTGCTACAATGAATTAAATGCAAGAGTACTTCTGGTCTTTATGTGTGGAGATAAACTCTCTTCAGGCTGCTATCTGGACTGTAAAAGACGGCAGTGCTCAGATTGTTTGTACCTCAAATCCAGTAGTATATGAAGATGATGAGACTTTGGTGAAAGCTGCCGATGAAGTTTTATCAAACTGCGTACAACTTCTTCCTGAGGAAATTGCAGAACCGACAAAATGTGTCTTTGGAGTTTCAGCATCTTGGGTTGTTGATGGACAAATTGAAAAAGCACATCTTGAGAAAATAAAATTAATTTGCAATAAACTTTCTTTAACTCCAACAGGATTTGTAGTTTTATCTGAGGCAATTTCTTATTTTGAAAAATCAACGGAAAAAACTCCGCTTTCGGCAATTTTGGTGGGAGTTTATGCGCAGAGTATTGACGTCACGATATTTCGCCTTGGAAATTTAACAGGCTCTGTCAATGTTGCAAGAAGCACGAGTATTACTGACGATGTTACTGAAGGACTTGCAAGATTTGAGAATGGAGATGCGTTGCCTTCTAGATTTTTGGTTTATGGAAGTAATGACGGGGATTTGGAAGAATTTAAACAGGAGCTAATTAAAGCTGACTGGGAGCGTGCGAATGAAAATATTAAATTTTTACACACCCCACAAGTGGAAATTTTTAATACCACTGCAAAAATGGCGGCAATAAGCCTTGCTGGAGCTGCCGAGACAGGAACTGCAACTGAAATTGTTTTTGAGCAAGCCCTGGAAACTGCGAAAGAAAATAAGCCTGAGATGCTTAGCGAAGACATCAATAATGTGACAGAGCCTGAAAGTAAAAAGAGTTTGTTCGAATCCGAATTCGACAGTGTTGATCCTGCATCGCTTGGATTTGGAAATGGCTTTAATACAACTCCACAAGAAGTAAAAGAAAACATTCAAAATACAATTCAGAATTTTGAACCGCAAGTAATTAAAAATAAAATGCAGGACTTTAAATTGCCGAAATTTAAAAACACTAGAATTTTAAAAGAAAACTTTTTGTTTGTAGGAGTAATAGCTTTGTTTTTTATTTTGGTAATTGGATTTTGCTATGTATGGTTTGTTCCAAAAGCAACAGTAACAATTTTCATATCTCCACAGAAAATAAATGAAACAAAACAGGTGAAGTTTGATACTAATGCAAGTGGAGTTAATGCAAGTACACTTACAATTCCTGCGAAAATTGCAATAGCTTCTGTCAGTTCTTCAAAAACAAAAAGCACAACTGGAACGACAGTTGTTGGAACTCCATCTAAAGGAAGCGTGACTTTTTATAATGTGGGAGGTTCGACAACAATTTCTGCTGGGACAACTCTTTCTGCATCAAGCCTTAATTTTAGTTTGGATAATGATGTACAAATAGCGAGCGCTTCGGGAGCGGCAGCGGCTTCTTCTGCAAACGGAAATATAACAGCCCAACAAGTTGGTGCTGATTCAAATTTGGCAAGCGGAACTTATTTTACTGTAGGAAATTTTTCATCAAGCCTTATTCAGGCAAAAAATGGAAATGATTTGGCAGGAGGAAGCAGCCAGGAAGTTGCCGCTGTTTCAAGCGATGATGCAACTAGCCTTCAAAACGATTTGAAACAAGATCTGACAACAAACGGAACGAATAATTTGAAATCGCAACTGAATGGAGGAAATTTACTGATACCTGACTCTGTAGCTTTGACAATTAGTTCTTCGACTTTTGATAACAAAGTGGGAGCACAGGCAAGTACTGTAAAATTAAATGAAAGTGCAAAAGTTACTGGAACAACTTTTACAAAAAGCGATATGAATAATTTGGCAAAACAAATTTTTGCAAGCGAAATTCCTAGCGGCTATACATTAACTGATGACGCAATTGATTATCAGCCAGGTAAAACATCGACACAATTTATAATTAACTTGCTGCCTGTGACTGATGCAAACAAAATTAAACAGGAAATTTTAGGAAAGAATATAAATGATTTGAAAAATGTTTTGGGAAATATACAAGGGCTTGAGGATGTACAAGTAACGGGGACTCCAAAATTATTGCAGCTGCCCTTCTTGCCCCATGTAGTTGATCATATTACAATTCAGTTTGTGGCGAAATGATTAAGAAAAAAAGAATTAAAATAATTGGAGCTGTTTGCGGATTTTTGGGATTCATTGTGATTGCATGGATTTTCTACCCAATTGTTGCTTATCAAATTAATGCACCAAAATTAATGACTTTTTTGTCCCCGATTGCACAAGCTGACGGTGTAATAAACACAGATGCAAATATTAATGATACTGATGCTGCCACCTGGTTTCCGACTAAAGCTTCTAATTTATTTACAAATGATCCTGTTTCTTTTTATACAATTACAATACAAAGACTTGGAATAGTTAATGCAAAAGTTGCGATTGGAGGAGAGGATTTGTCACAATCTTTGATTCAATACCCAGGGACTGCGCTTCCCGGGCAAATAGGTAATACAACAATTTTTGGGCATAGCGTCTTGCCTGCTTTTTATAACCCTAAAAATTATTTAACAATTTTTTCTACAATTCCAACTCTTAATGAAGGAGATATTATAACGGTCAATTATGATGGAATAACCTATAAATATAGCGTTGAGCAAAAATATATAGTGGATCCGTCTGACGTGCAAGTGCTTTCTCAGGATGAAAGTGATTCGTTTTTGACTTTAGTTACTTGTGTACCTCCCGGGCTTACAACTTATAGGGGAGTAATTAAGGCAAGGATTATGCCAGTAGGAGAGAATTAGTATGATAATAGCTTTTGATTTTGGATTAAAAAAAGTTGGAGTTGCAATTGCCTCTTTGAAATTGGCAGAACCGCTTGTGGTGATTAGATATGAAACTCAGGAAGAGCTATTTAAAAAATTAAAAGAACTAATAGAGAAGGAAAAACCAGAAACGGTTGTTGTTGGTTTATCTGAAGGAATAATGGAAGAGAAATCAAAAGAGTTTGGAGATAAAATTTTTGAAGTGTTTAATATTCCGGTGAGATTTTCAGATGAAACACTTTCAACTCAAGATGCACAGAATTTATCGCTTGCAGCGGGATTAAAGAGGAAAAAAAGAAAAGAAATGGAAGATGCTTATGCAGCAGCAGTGATGCTACAGAATTTTATTGATTTGAACTTATGAAGATTAGCTTTACACCTAAATCTCAAGATCGTAGAATTGTTGAGGCATTTGAAAGCTATAAAGACATTTGGAATAAAGATGGTTATAGAATTATTTCTTCAATAGAAAAAGTTACTGGGCTTAAATTTTCAAAAGATCATTTAGAAGCTACTATCATTGATGGGCCAACTAGTCATTCTCATCCTTTACAACTTTCTTGTTTTGGTATTGATAAGGGAAGAAAAAGAACATTAATGCATGAATTAGGACATATTATTTTGGATGATAATGAAATTGATGTGCTAGCGGATAATGATGAAGACTTGAGTTTTGTAAATCACAAACTTCTTGATTTGGTTTTATTTGATATTTTTTGTGAGTTTTATAACGGTGATGAGGAGATTGCAAGGCAACATGTTGAAAGAGATAAAGAAATTAATCCTCAATATTATTCGGATGCTTGGGATTGGGCATTATCTATGAATAGAGAAGAGAGACAAAAGTTATTTGCAAAAGCTCGGGAGTCTAAGAGATTCCCATAGAAGTTTAATGGTTGCATAAGGATTTCAATTTGTTAAACTACATTAATATGTTTAAGAATGTAATTGCTCCAATACAAGCATGGCTCCTTTCTCAAGGGAAATGTGTGGGATGCGGAACTCCGCTTTCTGAAGGCTCAAAGAAAAAATTTAAAGGGGATAATGAGCAGGTAACTTGCAAGAAATGTGGACGTATTTATGTTCATGAAACAAAAACAAACAAATATCGCCGAGCACTTCTTTCTGAAGTTTAAATAGTTTATACTCTTATCGTGAAGAAGTTAATTCTACTTTTTTTGGCCTTTATAATTGTAATTGTTATTGCCGGTTTCTGGTTTGTTAATGGTCTTACTCCAAAAGATAATAATTCGCAAACAAAAAGATTTGTGATTGATCAGGGAGAAACAGCAAGTGCAATAGGAATTGATTTAGCCAAAAATAACTTAATAAAAAGCGCGACGGCATTTAGAATTTATTCGCAAGTTACCCAAACTGCCAGAAAAATTAAACCTGGATCTTATGATTTGAGCAGTAATCAGTGGGTGCCACAAATAATTGCCAAGCTTTTAAATGGGCCGACAGAAATTTGGGTAACAATTCCTGAAGGACTTCGTAAAGAAGAGATTGCTGAGAAGTTTACTGACTTTGATAAATTTAATAAACAGGAATTTTTAAATTTGACTAAAAATGATGAGGGATATTTATTCCCTGATACATATTTACTTCCAAGAGATGCTACAGCAAGCACAATTGTGAAGATAATGACGGATAATTTTAATAAACAATACACAGAGGCAGCAAAAAATAAAACCAATCCCCTTTCTAAAAATGATATCGTGATTTTGGCCAGTATTGTTCAGAGAGAAGCGATAACTGCCGAGGATATGCGAGGAGTTGCATCAGTTCTAATGAACCGTTACAACTCTGGAATGTCGCTTGGATCTGATGTGACCTTGGAATATGCACTTGGACAACAACCGGACGGAGGCTGGTGGAAAAAAGATCTAACAGTTGACGATTTGGCTTTAGATTCGCCTTACAATACAAGAACGAATGCCGGATTTCCGCCGACACCAATAAGTAATCCAGGATTGGTTGCTTTGGAAGCAGCAGCAAACCCACCGAACACTTCGTATTTATATTATTTGTCAGATTCTGATGGAAAACTTCATTTTGCTCAAACCTTGGAAGAGCATAATGCCAATATACAGAAGTATTTACAATAGGGTGTTGACAGACTTCAAAATACATGTATAATCGACCTTAGGTCTACTTGGAGTGTAGACATAATTCTCGTCTGATGGCAAATAAACAAAATCGCCGCAATTTTGGCAGAACAGAAAACAATTTACCTGAGCTTGATTTGTCTTTGGTTCAAAGACAATCTTGGGATTGGTTTTTAAAAGAAGGAATTTCGGAAGAACTTACAAATATTTCTCCAGTTGAAGATTTTGCAGGAAAAAATTGGGAACTTTCTTTTGGTAAACATACTCTTGAAGCCTCTCAAGTTACCCCAAAAGAAGCAAGAGAAAAAGGAATAACATACTCAACTCCATTTAAAGTCGAAACAACACTCACAAATAAAAGAACAGGAGCATCTGTCACACAGGAAGTTTTCTTTGGAAATATTCCACAAATGACAACTGTTGGAACATTTATTATTAATGGAATTGAAAGAACTGTTATTAACCAAATCGTTCGAAGCCCAGGAGCATATTTCTCAGGAACTTTGGATGCAGCAAGCGGCCGTATGCTTTATAAAGCAGAAATAAGACCACTTCATCACGGAAGCTGGCTTGAATTTGAAACTGGACGAAACGATGTTATTTCAGCTCGCATTGATCGACGCCGAAAGGTAAATGCCGCAACCATACTTCGCGCTCTTGGAATTTATTCAAATGATGAAATTACAAGAATTTTTGCTGATGTGAATAAAGACGGAAATCATAATTATGTACAAAAGACTATTGAAAAAGATCCAACAAGAACAAGAGAAGATGCACTTCTTGAAATTTACAAGAAACTTCGACCTGGAGAACCAGCTCTTTTGGATAATGCAGAAACACTTTTCCATAACCTTTTCTTTGATAACCGCCATTACGACTTAGGAAAAGTTGGAAGATATAAAATTAATAAGAGATTAGGACTTAATGTTGAAAATAATAAACAAAACTGGGTACTTACAAAAGATGATATTGTCCAAACACTTCATTATTTAATTGGACTTCAAAATGGAATTGGACGAGTTGATGATATTGACCATCTTTCAAACAGACGCCTTCGATGTGTCGGGGAACTTGTTGCAACTCATGCATTTCGTACAGGACTTTTAAGACTTGAAAGATCTATAAAAGAGAAAATGTCTTTGGTTTCTCAAGAAGAAAAACCAAATCCATCAGCTTTAATTAACGCAAGACCATTAATCGCTTCTTTGAATGAATTTTTCAGAAGCAATCAGCTTTCAACAATACTTGATAATACAAATCCACTTTCAGAAATAGATAATTTACGAAGAGTATCTGTTTTAGGACCTGGAGGAATTAATCGAGAACGTGCGAGCTTTTCAATCCGAGACGTTAATCCTTCTCAATATGGAAGAATTGATCCTGTCAGGTCTCCAGAAGGAATGAACATTGGACTTGTTACTTATTTAACTCTTTATGCACGTGTAAACGAATTTGGATTTATTGAGACACCTTACAAAAAAGTTGATAATAGAAAAATTACTAATGAAATTGTTTATTTAACTGCTGACGATGAAGAGAAATATTACATTACTCACAACGGAATTAATATTGATGACAGCGGAAAAATAACAGACGACAGAGTTGCTATCCGATATGCAGGAAACTTTACAGAAGGATCTTCAAAGTTGGTTCAATATATCGATTTGACACCAAGGCAGGTATTTGGAGCATCTGCATCTTTAATTCCTTTCCTTGACCACGATGAAGGAAACCGTGCTCTTATGGGAAGTAACATGCAATGTCAGGCTGTTCCACTTGTTGCGCCAAGCTCACCAGTTGTTGGAACAGGAATGGAAGCGACTGTTGCCTCTTCAATGGGAAGAGTTGTAAAAGCTGAATATCCAGGAACTGTTTCTTTTGTTGATGCAGACAAAATTGAAATTAAACTTGATAAGCAAAGCTTGTCAGCTAAAGCTGATAAAAAATTGCCTGACGATGCTGTTTTGTCTAGAGATGGTAAAACAATTACTTATTATTTGACTAAATTCTGGAGAACTTCACAATCAACTTGTTATAACCAGAAAGCTAAAGTAGTTCTCGGACAGAAATTAAACCCTGGAGACTTAATAATTGATGGACCTGCTACAGAAGACGGAGAACTTGCACTGGGTCAAAATTTAGTTGTAGCTTATGCATCAATTTCCGGATACGGATTTGAAGATGCAATTTTGATTTCTGACAGAATAGTTAAGGATGACCTACTTACTTCAATTAACATTCGTGAATATACAGCTGACGTTGTTGAAACAAAACTTGGACCTGAAGTTGTTACAAAAGATATTCCAAACGTTTCTGAAGACCAATTAGCTAATTTGGCAAGTGATGGAATTGTTGTTGTCGGAGCTGAAGTTCATCCAAATGACATCTTGGTCGGAAAAATTGCACCAAAAGGTGAAATGGAACTTACTGCAGAAGAAAGACTTCTTCGTGCTATCTTTGGAGAGAAAGCAAGAGAAGTCCGAGATACATCACTTCGAGTGCCACACGGAGAAGAAGGAATTGTTATTGATGTACAAGTACTTAGCAAAGAAAAAGGAGATGAACTTGCACCTGGAGTAATATCTTCTGTAATTGTTAAAGTTGCACAACTTCGTAAAGTAACTGTAGGAGACAAAATTGCAGGGCGACATGGAAACAAAGGTGTTATTTCAAAAATAATGCCTGAAGCTGATATGCCTTACTTGCCAGATGGAACTCCAGTTGATTTGGTTATATCACCTCTTTCGGTACTTGCTCGTATGAATCTTGGACAATTACTCGAATGTCATTTGGGATGGGCACTTGATAAGAATCATTCGAAAGCAAGCGTACCTGTCTTTGATAAGATTCCAGAAAGCAAGATTCACGATGAACTTAAAGAGGCTGGACTTCCAGTTTCTGGAAAAACAAGACTTATTGATGGAAGAACTGGAGAGGCACTTTCTGAAGATACAGTTGTTGGAATTGGATACATCATGAAGCTTAAGCACATGATTGAAGATAAGACACATGCACGTAGCACTGGTCCATATTCTCTTGTTACACAACAACCACTTGGAGGAAAAGCACAAATGGGAGGACAAAGACTTGGAGAAATGGAAGTCTGGGCACTTGAAGCACATAGAGCAGCTCATACTTTGCAGGAAATGTTGACAATAAAATCTGATGATATTGTAGGACGCGCTGCAGCATTTGGAGCAATTGTTAAAGGACAGGAAATTCCTGAAGCTAAAATACCTGAAAGCTTTAAAGTATTGGTTCGAGAACTTAATGCACTTGGACTTGCAATTGATGTTGATGGAACAATGGCAGCAGTTACTGAAGAGCACACAACTGATGACGGAGTAGTAATCCAAGAAAAGAAACAACCAGTTACTGATCCACTTTTAAAGCTTCGCGAACTCGAAGATCTTAAATCTTTGCAAATTAAACTTGCCAGCGAAGGTGAAATAAGATCCTGGAGCCGAGGAGAAGTTACAAAACCAGAGACTATAAACTACAGAACACTTAAACCTGAAAAAGACGGACTTTTTGATGAGAGAATATTTGGTCCAACACGCGACTGGGAATGTTACTGTGGAAAGTATAAAAGAATTCGTTATAAGGGAGTAATTTGCGATAAATGTGGAGTTGAAGTTACAGAAAGCAGAGTTCGACGAGAGAGAATGGGACATATTGCACTTGCAGCTCCTGTAGTTCATGTATGGTTTTTCAAAGGAGCACCAAGCAAAGTATCTTTACTTCTTGATTTGCCTCCTCGCGCTATTGAGCAAGTTGTCTATTTTGCAAGATATATTGTTATGAGCGTTGATGATAAAAAGAGAAAAGAAGCAATTGATGTCTTAATAAAGACTCGAGAAGAAAAAATTAAAGAAACTCGAGAGATTTCTGCAGAACGCCGAGAACTTATAAAACAAGACGGAGAAGATCGTAAAGGAAAGATAGCAAACAGAATCAAAGATAAAGAACAAGCAGCTCTTGCAATCAGCGAAGTTGATCTTGATGTACGTAAGAAAGAAACTACTTTGGTTGAAGAAGAAAAAGCAACTATTGAGAAAACAACCGAACTTTTTGATCGCATGACTGATTTGGTTAAGAAAATTAGTCCTTTTGGATTTTTATCTGAGGATGAATACGATCAGCTTTCAACTTATGATGTATCTGATTTTCTTGAAGTAAAAATGGGAGCAGAAGCTCTTCTTATAGCCTTAAGCAAACTTAATTTGGATGAACTTTCAAAGAGTTTGCGAGCAGAACTTGAAGGATTGCAAGGAAAAGGTGCAAGATATTTGAAAGTTGCAAAAAGACTTAAGCTTATTGACGGACTTCGTGAGGCAAAAGTAAGCCCAACAAGCGTTATTTTGAAAGTAATCCCAATACTTCCACCAGATTTACGACCAATGGTCCAACTTGCTGGAGGAAGATTTGCAACTTCTGACTTGAATGATTTATATAGACGCGTAATAAATAGAAATAACAGACTTAAGCATCTTATTGGCCTTGGTGCACCAGATATTATTTTAAGGAATGAAAAAAGAATGTTGCAGGAAGCTGTTGACTCTTTAATTGATGCATCTCAGCGAAAAGCTATGCGACGTGGACGAGGAAGACTTGCACTTCGATCACTTTCTGACATGCTTAAAGGAAAGCAAGGAAGATTTAGAGCAAATCTTTTGGGTAAGCGTGTGGATTACTCCGGACGTTCAGTTATTATTGTTGGGCCTGAACTTAATTTGAATCAATGTGGACTTCCAAAGGAAATGGCGCTGGAAATGTTTAAGCCATTTGTACTTCGAGAAGTTATTAAGCGAGAAATTGCACCTAATGTGAAATCTGCAAAGAATTTACTTGAACGCCGACCACCAGAAGTGTTTGATATTTTGGAAGAAATTACAAAAGATCATCCAGTGTTACTTAATCGTGCACCAACACTTCATAAACTTGGAATTTTGGCATTTTACCCAGTTTTAATTGAAGGAAGCGCTATCAGACTTCATCCAGCAGTATGTTCTGGGTTTGGAGCTGACTTTGACGGAGATCAAATGGCAGTACATGTCCCACTTTCTAAGAAAGCAATCGAAGAAGCTAAGACTCTTATGATGTCTGATAAGAATTTACTTAAGACATCTGACGGATCGCCTGTTGCAACGCCCGCTTCAAAGGAAATGGCGCTTGGAGTTTATTATTTCACAAGTTTAGATACAAGAATGAAAGCTTCTGAAACAATTTTTGCTGACAAAGCTGAAGCAATATTTGCTTATCAAATTGGAAAAGTAGCTTTAAGACAACAAATCAAGGTCAAAGTTGATAATGAAGTAAATGAAACAACTGTTGGACGCATTTTATTTAATGAAATACTTCCAGAAGGATTTAGATTTGTAAACGAAAACGTTTCTTCTGGAATTATTAAAGATTTAGTCACTGAAGCTTATACAAAAGTATCTCAAGAGAGACTTGTAAAACTTATTGATGATATTAAGAACCTTGGATTTGTTGGAGGAACAATTTCAGGACTTTCATTTGCGGTGTCGGATGCTGCAATATTTGAAGGAAAAGCAAAAATTATTAAGGAAGCAGATAAAAAAGTCGACGAAATTGAAAAAAGTTTCCATCAAGGTCTTATTACAAACGAAGAAAAGAAAAGAAGCATTCAACAAATCTGGATTGAAACAACTGAAGAAATTGCTGACAAAACCTGGAATGTAATACCTGCTGATTCACCAATTCGCACAGTTATTGATGCTAAAGTGGGACGCACTTCCCGTGACCAGATTAAGCAGCTTGGTGGAATGAGAGGTTTGGTCGTTGATCCGCTTGGAAAAATCGTTGAACTTCCTGTCAAAAGCAACTTTAGAGAAGGGCTTTCAGTTTTTGAATATGTTGCATCAGGACGCGGATCTCGTAAAGGACTTACTGATACAGCTTTGAAAACAGCTGATGCAGGATATCTTACACGTCGATTAGTTGATGTAACTCATGATGTATTAATTCGTGAAGAAGACTGCGGAACAAAAGACGGAATTCTTATTAAAAAATCAGTACGAGGAGGAAGTTTCTACAAGAGAATTTTTGGAAGATTTGATACAAACGGAGAACTTATTGATGAAAAGCGAGCAAAAGAACTGGCAGATGATGCAAATGTTACAGAATTTGTAGTTCGTTCCCCTCTTACATGTAAGACAAGATTTGGAGTTTGCCAGAAGTGTTATGGATGGGACCTTTCAAATAAACAGGTTGTAGAACTTGGAATGCCAATTGGAGTTATTGCGGCACAATCAATTGGAGAACCTGGAACTCAGCTTACACTTAGAACCAAACATAGCGGAGGAGTTGTTGGAGCTGACGTTACACAAGGACTTCCAAGAGTTGAAGAGTTATTTGAATCTCGTATTCCAAAAACAGTATCGCCAATTTCTGAAATAGCTGGAAAAGTATCTATCAAAGAGAGCGAAGACGGGAATGTTGTTAAAGTCACAAGTGTTAATACCAAACCAAAAGAAGAGCGAGAATATATTATCGCAAAGACAAACAAGATTAGTGTTGAGGATGGACAACTTATCGATGCAGGAACACAACTAGCTAGCGGATACCTTGATATTAAAGAAATATTACAAGTACGAGGACTTGGAGCAGCACAAGAATATTTGGTAAATGAATTACAGGCAGTTTATGAATCACAGGGAATTTCAATTAATGATCGCCATTTTGAAATCATTGTCCGCAAGATGTGTGATACAGTCCGCATTTTGACAAGCGGAGACAGCAGATTCTTGCCAGAAGAGCTTACTGATAAATCAACATTTGAAGAAGAAGTTGAAAAAGTTATCGCATCAGGCGGAGAAGCAGCAACTGCAAGACAAATTATACTTGGAGTCACAAAGAGAGCTTTGTACACAAACAGCTGGCTATCTAGCGCATCTTTCGAACAGACAACTGATGTTTTGGCCGAGTCAGCACTAGAAGGAAGCAAAGATCGCTTACTTGGACTTAAAGAGAATGTTATTATTGGCCGCCTAATTCCAATTGATCCAAAGAGAGCGGCTCTTCATGGACAAGCTGAGCCTGCTGCTGTATAATTTAGCCTATGCCAACGATTGCACAATTAATTAGAAAACCAAGAAGCAAAAAACCAACAAAGCAAAAGGCAACGTCTTTAAAATGGTGGTTTAATGCAAAGGACAGAAAATTTAAAAGAGAGTCTTCTCCTTTCAAAAGAGGAGTGGTGCTATCTGTGCGTACAATGACTCCAAAGAAACCAAATTCAGCTCTTAGAAAAGTGGCAAGAGTTCGACTTTCAAATAAACAAGAAGTTACAGCTTATATTATGGGTGAAGGACATGAGCTTGCAGAACATGCAATTGTTTTAGTTCGCGGAGGCCGTGTCAAAGATTTACCAGGAGTTAAATATCATATAGTACGAGGCAAAAACGATACAACAGGAGTTGTTGGACGAAAGACTGCAAGAAGCCGATATGGTACAAAGAGGGAAGGAGGATCCGCCAATGCGAAGACAGCAAGCGCGAGTGCGACAGCTTAACCCTGATCCAATTTATAATGACGTTTTAGTAAGTAAACTTATTAATCGTTCAATGCGCGATGGAAAGAAAAGTGTTGCCCAAACTCAAATTTATAAAGCTTTTGAAATTATTAAAGAACAAACAAAAGAGGATCCAATGAAAATTTTCCACGCTGCTATGGAAAATATTTCTCCAAACATGGAAGTGCGACCAAGAAGAATTGGAGGAGCTGCTTATCAAGTCCCAATGAGTGTACGAGGAACAAGACGAGAAACTCTTGCAATAAGATGGCTTGTGACTGTAGCTCGTACAAAATCAAACACTGAATTTCATAGTTTTGGAGAAAAGATGGCTTCAGAATTAATGGATGCATATAAAGGTGAAGGAATGGCAATGAAGAAAAAGAAAGACGTTGAAAATATGGCAGAAGCAAATAGAGCATTTGCTCACTTCAAGTGGTAAGTATATGGCTGAGAATTTAAGACTAAATCCTGACGAAGAAGAAGCAGCAGGTTGGGTTGCTAAAATGAATGAACCGAATGTATCTAGAGTATTAGATAGTTTACAAGATGATTATCCAGATTCCGATGTGGTGGTTAAACCTTTAATTTTGAATGAAGTTTATGGTGTTATATTTGGAAATAGAGGTAGTTCTACTAATAGATATTTAGTTGTTAATGTAAGTATTAGACAAGATAAAGTGTACGGTACAGAAGTGAAAGAAGGAAGAATTTGATATGGCACAGGTACAAGCAACAAAGAAAAAGGCAGCGATGGTGATGAGTACGACTACTGATCGTAATCTTCCAATGGAAAAAATCCGAAATATCGGGATTATTGCCCATATTGACGCTGGAAAAACTACAACTACTGAAACAATTCTTTTTGAAACAGGCAGAGTTTACAAAAAAGGAGATGTAACTGACGGAACAACAGCAACTGACTGGATGCCTCAAGAGAGAGAACGAGGAATTACAATAGTTTCTGCTGCTATCACAACTTTTTGGGATCCAAGCGAGCGAATTAAAGATTTCAAGAGTGCAGTAGAGGGCGGTAAATACAGAATTAATATTATCGATACTCCAGGACATATTGATTTTACGGCTGAAGTAGAGCGATCGCTTCGTGTACTTGATGGAGCTGTAATGGTTTTTGATGGACGAACTGGAGTTGAATCACAATCAGAAACTGTTTGGAGGCAAGCTAATAAATATAACGTGCCGCGTGTTTGTATTCTTAATAAATTAAATTTAATTGGAGCTGACTTTGAAGGAAGCATAAAATCCATTCATGAAAGACTTGGAGCAAACGCAAGCCCAATTAATATTCCAATAGGCAATGAACACGAGCTTCGTGGAGCAGTTGATCTTATTAAAATGAAAGCTTACACATACAAAGGAATTGAAGATAAAGATCTTACCGAAGAAGAAATCCCAGGAGATTTAATGGACAAAGCAAAAGAATTTAGAACAAAACTTATTGAAGCTGTTGCGGAGTTTGATGATGAAGTACTTTCTAAATACTTGGAAGGACAAGAACTTACAGAAGTTGAAATAAAACGAGCTATTCGAAAAGGAACAGTACAAGGAAAATTCTTCCCAATTTTGGGCGGAGACAATCGTATGGCAACTGTCCAACTTTTACTTGATGCAGTTGTTGAATACTTACCTTCTCCAAACGATGTCCCTCCTGTCAAAGGAATTAATCCAAAAACTGGTTTGGAAGAAGAAAGAAAGCCAGAAAACAGTGAACCTTTTTCAGGGCTTGCATTTAAAGTTATTACAGATCCACATGTTGGACGACTTGTTTATGTCCGTATTTATTCAGGAACCTTGAAACCTGGAGATGAAGTTTATAATGTTACAAAATCTCGAGGAGAGAGAATTGGAAAATTGGTTTTAATGCATGCAGACCAGAGAGAACTTATTAACGAAGCTTATGCTGGAGAAATTGTTGCTGTTGTTGGAATTAAAGATACAACCACAGGAGACTCAATAACAAACCCAGCACATCCACTTCATTTGGAATCAATTACTTTTCCTGAGCCAGTGGTGTCTTTGGCAATTGAACCTGCTACAAAATCAGATCAAGAGAAAATGGGAATTGCACTTTCAAAACTTTCTGACGAAGATCCAACTTTCCATATAAAAAGCAATCCTGAAACTGGGCAAACAATTATTTCAGGAATGGGAGAACTTCAGCTTGAAGTCTTGGTTGACCGTATGAAACGTGAATTTAATGTTGTTGCGACAACCGGAGCTCCACAAGTAGCTTTCAAAGAAACTATTAAGAAAGAAGGAGAAGGAGAAGGGAAATATGTCAGGCAAACTGGAGGCCGCGGACAATATGGACACTGTTTGCTTCGCGTTGAGCCAAAGGGAAGAGGAGAAGGATTTGAGTTTGTTAATGCAATTAAAGGAGGAGCAATTCCAGCTGAGTTTATTGCTCCAATTGAAAAAGGAGTTAAAGAGAAGCTTGAAAACGGAATTTTGGCAGGATTTCCACTAGTAGATATAAAAGTTACAGTTTATGACGGAAGTTATCATGATGTTGACTCTTCAGAAATGGCTTTTAAGATTGCTGGAAGCATGGCAGTTGAAGCTGCGTGCCGTAAGGCTGATATGATTCTTCTTGAACCAATTGTAAAAGTTGAAGTTTCAACTCCAGCTGAGTTTATGGGAGATATTATTGGAAGCCTTTCAAGTAAACGTGGACAAATTAGCGGAACTGAAGAAAAAGGAATGATGACTGTAATTAATGGAACAGCTCCTTTGATGGAACTTAGCGGATATGCGACACAGTTGAGATCAATTTCTCAAGGAAGAGCTTCAGCTTATATCGAGCCTTCTCACTACGAGGAAGTTCCTGCAAATATTACTGCACAGATAGTTGCGAAGAGCGGAAAAGCTATAAACTAAATATGGAAAATATTTCTAGAAGAGGAGTCGGATTTAGATTGGATAGTCGCAAAATTGGCGAAGAAGTTACTATTGTTCCAAGAAGTGTTGATCAATTGACAATGAATTATGTTGTCTTGGTTGTGGATCGTAAAGATTCAAAAAAACAACCAGGTAATCCCATGATTAAGGTGAGGTTTGCGAATCAGGGTGGTAGTGGTTTTTATCTTGGCGGAGGTACGGCAGCCGTACCAGTTAAAACTTCATTTATAGGTCTTTCTGAAGAAGATTTCTAACGTGGAAAAGCTAAAGCATAAAATAAATGAAAAGATCTTCAATTCCTAAGGAATTAGAACGTGAAGTTCTAGTTGAAGCTGGTCACAGATGTGCGATTCCTACTTGTCAGAGAACTCCCGTAGAAATAGCTCATATAGATCCATGGTTTAAAGTGAAAGAGCATAGATTTGAAAATTTGATTGCTCTTTGTCCAAATTGTCATGATAGATATGATAAAAAACATGAAATTGATAGGAAATCTATGCTTCGATATAAAGCTAATCTTTCGGTAATTAATAATAGATATGGCGACCTAGAGAAAAGAATACTTACACTTTTTGCTGAAAGTCCAAATGATGAATTTGTTTGGGTTGTTGGAGGATTGGATATATTATTAATGTATTTATTGAGAGATGGATTATTAGTTCCTTCAGGTAAGGATAGTGGAGTTATACTTTCCGGTATTCCTTCTGCTAAAGAATATCGTTTGACTACAAAAGGCAGAGGGTTTGTTAATAACTGGGTTTCACCAAGAAAATTAAGTTGATTAATTGCCTGTTGACAGGCTTAAACTAGCCTCATATAATACCTACAGTTATCTCGGCAAATGTCGGGATTTACTTTTCCCTAGAATTAGGGTAATATACAAGAATAAATAAATATGGCAGGAGATGTAAAACAACATTTTGATCGCAGCAAACCACATGTCAACATTGGTACTATTGGCCACGTTGATCACGGAAAAACAACTTTAACTTCAGCAATTGCTACAGTTTTATCAAAGCAACCAGGAAACACATCAAAAGCTATGGCTTATGACCAAATCGATTCTTCTCCTGAAGAAAAAGCAAGAGGCGTCACCATTAACATTACGCACGTCGAATACGAAACAAAGAAAAGACATTATGCTCATATCGATGCTCCAGGACATGCAGATTATATTAAGAACATGATTACAGGTGCAGCTCAAATGGACGGAGCAATCTTGGTTGTCTCAGCACCAGATGGAGCAATGCCACAAACAAGAGAACACGTAATCCTTGCAAGACAAGTCAACGTTCCAGCACTTGTTGTAGCACTTAACAAAATTGATATGGTTCAAGATGAAGAGCTTGTACAATTGGTTGAAGATGATATCAGAAGCTTGCTTGAGAAATATCAATATCCAAAAGATACTCCAATAGTTAGAGTTTCAGCTCTTAAAGCACTTGAAGGAGATAAAGATGCTGAAGCGCAGATCATGAAATTAATGGATACAGTTGATGAATATATTCCAGATCCAGTTCGAGAAACAGATAAACCTTTCTTAATGCCTGTTGAAGATGTCTTCTCTATAAAGGGGCGAGGAACAGTTGTTACCGGACGCGTTGAACGTGGAATGCTTAAAGTAAATGAAGAAGTTGAGATTGTTGGAATTAAAGCAACTGCAAAATCAGTTGTTACGGGAATTGAAATGTTCCGCAAAACACTTGATGAAGCACAAGCTGGAGATAACACAGGACTTTTACTTCGAGGAATTGAAAAAGATGATATAGAACGCGGACAAGTTTTGGCAAAGCCAGGCTCAATTACACCTCATACAGAATTTGATGCTGAAGTTTATATTCTTAGTAAAGAAGAGGGCGGACGCCATACACCATTCTTTACAGGATACAAACCACAATTTTACATTAGAACAGCTGATGTAACTGGAGAAGTCACACTTAATGAAGGGGTTGAAATGATAGTGCCTGGAGATAATGCCAAAATGAAAGTTAAATTAATAGTCCCTGTAGCTATGGAAGAGGGACTACGCTTTGCAATTCGAGAAGGAAGCAAAACAGTAGGCGCTGGTGTTATCACCAAGATTATAGCCTAAGCACTTTAAAACGATTTATGCCAGTTGGAAGACTTAGAGTCAAATTAAAAGCATATGATGCTCGCGTTCTAGATGAAGCAGCAAGTAAAATACTTGAGACTGCTATTGCAACCGGCGCAAAAATCGTTGGACCAATCCCCTTACCTACAAAAAGAAGTATAGTTTCTATTGTGCCATCAACCTCAAGAGGAATTAAAAATCATCAAGATCATTATGAAATGTTAGTTCATAAAAGATTAATTGACATTGTGGATCCATCTGATCGTACAATTGATTCATTATCTAATTTAGATCTTCCAGCAGGTGTCTCCATTGAGATTAAGATGTAAGATTGCTTATATCTTAAAATCCTTCTTAATTTTATTAAGTATTTTTTCTTTAATGATTGGAAAATTGACTATTTCTTGAGTGTATTGTTCTTTATTTAGGTCCGAAATTAGATTTCCAAAGCCAGACTTGCTTTGTTCTGATTTCTCTGGTCTAATTCCTGCAAAACCAACTGCTCCACAGTGAGGGCATGGTCCTTCTATCCACTCTTTGGCAGTACATTTCCAGCATTTACCACATCTACAACAATCTCTTAATATGCATTCATCCGGACTGTTTGTATCTTTTATGCCACAAAAAGGTAAAACCTCTTTTGGTTTTGTCATGGTAGTTACAACTTTATTGCAATCTGGACAGACGCTTCCTGCTGGGAGAAATGCCCCGCATATTTGACAGAAAGATGTGTTGTCTAGTTTTTCTGAAGACATTTGATGATTATACAATAAATCGAACTTAAATTCTATTATTATAGGTTTAAATAGAGTATTTTATTTTTTTGTAACGCATAGCATTTAGCCTTGCTTGCAAGCTTGCCTTCAGTTTGATATAATTTCACTTAATAAATGAGGAGGGGAACCGCCTAACTAACCTCGAGGTAGTCTTGATTTGAAACCAGTAACTGGGTGTCGACGAGACACCTTTTTTATTGTCTCTAGCTAGGCATGTTAGCGTTACGACTAATATGATAAATAAAGTCCTTGGAATTAAAAAAGAAATGGGAGCTACTTTTAACGAAGGAGTAAGAGTTCCTGTGACTAAAGTTGCAATTGAAAATTGTGTTGTGACTGAAGTCAAAACACAAGACCGTGACGGCTACTGGTCAGTCCAACTTGGTGTAGGACACAAGAAAGCAAAGAATATTACCAAACCAATGAAAGGCCATCTTCTCAAAACAAAAGACGCAAAAGAAACTCCAAAATATTTACCAAGATTTATTAAAGAAATAAGAACTCAAGAAGAACCTACGGAAAAAGTCGGAAATGAAATAAAAGCTTCCGACATTTTTGTTTCTGGAGATAAGGTTAGCGTTACTGGAGTTTCTAAGGGAAAAGGGTTTGCTGGAGGAGTTAAAAGGTGGCACTTTAGAGGAGGAAGCAAGACTCATGGACAATCAGACCGTTGGAGAGCACCAGGATCAATTGGACAAGGAACAACTCCAGGAAGAGTTTATAAAGGCAAACACATGGCAGGACACATGGGAGTAGAACAAATAAAAGTTAAAGGACTCAAAATAGTTTCAGTTGATGCAGAAAAGAATGAAATACTTGTAAGCGGAGCAATTCCAGGAACAGTCGGAGGTTTAGTAATTCTTGAAAGAATTGGAGAAAGAAAGGAACAAGCAAATGCTTAAAGTAGATTCATATTCAGCAAAAGGAATTAAAGGGACAACACAGGTAAACTTGCCAAAAGAATGGGAAGCTGAAGCAAACGAAAGTTTACTTGCACAAGCAATTCGAGTTTACGATGACCGAAATCATATTGGACTTCGTAAAGCAAAAACTCGAGCTGAAGTTTTAAGAACTGGTAAAAAACTTTACAGCCAGAAAGGAACTGGAGGAGCAAGACATGGATCAAGAAGAGCACCTGTATTTGTTGGCGGAGGAGTCGCTTTAGGACCTCGACCAGTAAAAAGAGAATTAACTTTATCGACAGCTTTGAAGCGAAAAGCAATTGCTGTAACGATGACAATGGCTGTTAAAGAAAAAAGAGTGATAGTAAGTGATATGAATTTTGCTAAGACAAAAGACGCAAATAATTTTATTGAAAAAGTTTTAGGAAAAAATACAAAGATGGTTACTTTTGTAATTGCAAAAGATAACTTTAAAAATGAAAAGTTTTTAAGAAATATAGAAAAAGCACGAGTAAATGTTTTTCCAAGCATTAATGCATATGATATTTATTTTGGAGGAAATATAGTTTTGGACAAAGCAATTTTTGGAAAAGAAGAAAAGAAAGGAAAACAAATAAGCAAATAAGAATTTGCTTGTGACGATTACATCATGAAAATAATGCCAATAATGACAGAAAAATCAATGAAGTTATCTAAAAATAATATTTATACTTTTTGGATGCCTGTAGCATTAACCAAAACAGAAATTAAAAATTTGATTGCTAAGAATTTTAAGGTTGAAGTAGTTGACATCAAAACCGTTAATTATAAAGCTCGCAAACACAGGAATATGAGAGGACAAGAGCAGAAAGTAAAAGCAGCCAAGAAAGCAATTGTAGTTTTGAAAGAAGGACAAAAGCTTGATTTTTTTGAAGAGGAAAAGAAAGTAACAAAGAAAGCTAAAACAAAAACAAAGAAAGAAGGTACAAAATGATAATAGGGAGTTTATCGAAGCGCCGCTTCGTATTAAAGAAACATTCCGGAAGATCTAAAGGAAAAGTTACTGTTCGCCATCAAGGAGGACGAAACAAAAGATTTTTCAGAGAAATTGATTTTAACAGGCATATTAAAGAAGGGGTCCAGGGAACTGTAGTTGCAATTGAGGTTGATCCAAATCGAAATGCAAGGATAGCACTTGTCCATTATACAGACGGAGATAAAAGATATATAATTGCACCTAATGGCCTTAAAATTGGGCAGAAAGTAATGGCTAGCGAAAATGCATCTCTTGAAATAGGAAATGCAACAGCCCTTTCTAAAATCATTATTGGTACACAAATACACAATATTGAAATAAGTCCAAATAAAGGCGGACAGATTGTAAGAGGAGCAGGATCAGTTGCGATTTTACAAGGAAAAGAAGATTATTATGTCTTGGTTAAAATGCCAAGCGGGGAAATTAAAAGATTTAATCCGCAGTCATGGGCGAGCATTGGACAGGTTGGAAATATTGAGGTTGCAAACCAAAGAATTCGAAAAGCTGGAATTAACATAAGACGAGGAATACGACCGACAGTAAGAGGAGTTGCTCAAGATCCTCATTCTCATCCACACGGAGGGGGAGAAGGAAGAAGCGGAGTTGGACTTAAATATCCAAAGACCCCTTGGGGAAAGCCAGCTGTTGGAAAAACAAGACGACATGGTAAATATTCTGATAAACTTGTTGTTTCAGGACGAAAGTTAGGAAAACATCATTAATATGAGCAGAAGTAGTAAAAAAGGACCATACGTAGACGATAGACTTTTAAAGAAGGTCGACAAGGGTATGGGAACAAAAGGAAATGCAATTAAGACTTGGAGCCGTGATAGCCAAATCCCACCAGCATTTGTTGGAAAGTATTTCCAAGTACATAATGGTCATATTTTTATTGAAGTATTTATAAGCGAAGATATGGTAGGACATCGCCTTGGTGAATTTTCACCAACACGTACATTCCATGGACATGGACAAATTGTGAAGAGAACAATGGATAAGACATAAGGAGAAATATGGCAGAATATATAGCAACACAAAAATTTTTAAGAATGAGTCCTAAGAAAATTAGGATAGTAGTTGATGCAGTTAAAAAGATGAAACCAACCCAAGCTGTTGAAGTCTTGCTTTATGTAAATAAAAGAGCAAGCGAGCCTGTACAAAAAACTATAAAGACAGCAATTGCCAATGCACGAATGCAGGGAGCAAATGTTGAGGAATTGGTTTTTAAAGAGATACAAATTGGACAAGGGCCAACACTTAAGCGAGGTATGGCAGCTCCTCGCGGACGATATCATCCGATTATGAAACGCATGAGCCATATTCGAGTCGTGTTGCAAACAAAGCCAGTTGAAGTTAAGAAATTGGAAGAGAAAAAAGTTGAAGAGCCAAAGAAAGAAGTTAAGAAAACAGTAAAGAAAGGAAAAAAATAAAATGGGACAGAAAGTTAATCCAATAGGATTTAGAACAGGAAGATTTATATCCTGGAAATCAAGATGGTTTGATGAGGGAACTGATTATAAGAACTTTTTGGTTGAGGATGTAAAACTACGCGAAATGTTAATGGAAAAATTGAAGCTTGCTGGAATAGAAACCGTTGAAATTGAAAGATTGCCAAAGGCAATTGTTATAACTCTTTATGTAGCAAGACCTGGAGTTGTTATCGGACGAGGCGGAAGCGGAATTGAAGAGATTAAAAAGCAAGTTGTTGCTTTGATGAGAACATTAAGGGGCGGAAAAGCAGTACAAACGAAAATTGATTTACATGTAAATGAAATCAAAAATCCAGATTTGAGCGCTTATTTAGTAGCTGGCAGAGTTATTTCAGATCTTGAACGCCGTATGCCATCAAGAAGAGTTGCTACAAAAGCGATGGAAAAAGTAATGCAATCTGGAGCTAAGGGAGTAAAAATAGTTTTTGCAGGACGTGTTAATGGAGCTGATATCGGACGTACTGAAGCTTATCATGTAGGAAGCGTCCCAACTCAAACATTAAGAAAAGAAATTGATTATGCAGAAATGCCAGCGCTTTTGAAAAGAGGATATGTAGGAGTTAAGGTTTGGATTTATAAGGAGGAAAAATAAGCGAAAGCTTGTGTAAACATAAATGTTACAGCCAAAAAGAAGTAAATATCGAAAAGCATTTAGAGGAAGAAGAAGAGGATTATCCTCAAGAGGATCGACACTTGCTTTTGGAGAATTTGGAATTAAAGCATTAGAACATTCTTGGATGAGTGCAGCACAGATGGAAGCAGTAAGGCGCACTGTAACAGGAGATATGAAGAGAAAAGGAAGAGTATGGTTAAGAGTCTTTCCTGATAAGCCAGTTACTGCACGCGCTGCAGGACAACGTATGGGAAGCGGAAAAGGAGAGATTGACAGGTATGTTATGGTTGTAAGACCAGGAAGAATGATTTTGGAAGTTGCAGGAGTTGATGAATTAACAGCACGCAAAGCTTTAAGAGGCGCAACTTATAAAATGCCTTTTAAATCAAGAATTATTGCGAAGGGAGAACTTTAAAGATATGAAAGCAAAAGAATTAAAAGATTTGAGAACAAAAGAAAAAAGCGAATTATTGAAAATGGTTAGGAGCGCAAAAATGGAACTTATTAATTTAACAGGAAAAATGTATGCAGGAAAAGAAAAGAATTTAAAGAAAACTAGAAATATGAGAAAAGAAATTGCACAATTATTAACAATTGCAAAAGAGATGAAGGAGGTAAAGAAAAAATAAAGTATGAAAATATTTACAGGAAAAGTAGTAGCAACTAAGAATGCAAAGACGGCAACTATTGAAGTTGAACGTTTTGTAACGCATCCAATATATGACAAGAAAATTAAAAGATCACGAACTTTCCAAGTTCATGATGAAATTGGAGTAAATGTTGGGGATGTTGTGAATTTTATAGCGAGTAAACCACATAGCAAGACAAAAAAGTGGGAAATTTATGTGGAGGGTAAGAAATGATATATCTAAGAACAGTTTTAAATCCAGCTGACAATAGCGGTGCTAAAAAATTAATGGTAATGGGAGTTCCTGGAAGACTTGGAAAGAAAGCTCATTTAGGACAAGTTGTGAAATGTGTTGTCCATGGAGCTGATTCTGCCGGAGTGGTTCTTGATCAGGAAAAAGTAAATGTTGTGATTGTACGAACACACAAAGAAACAAGAAGAGCTGATGGGACTTATGTACGATTTGATGATAATGCAGGGGTTGTTATTGATAAAGACGGATTACCAAGAGGGACTAGAATTTTGGGGCCTATTGCAAGAGAAGTTAAAGAAGCTGGATATACAAAAATTGCATCTTTAGCAAGGGAGGTTATTTAAATGTTTAAATTTAAAAAAGGAGACGAAGTTAAAATTACAGCTGGAAAAGATAAAGGAAAGACGGGAAAAATTGAACAAGTAATGCCAAAAAAATCTGCTGTCTTAGTTCCTGGAGTAAATATTTACAAGAAACATGTTAAAGCGCAGCTTACAGCTGACGGAAAAGGTGGAGTTTATGAACTTTCCAGACCTTTAACACTTGGAAAAATTGCTTTAATTTGCCCAAATTGTAAAAAAATTACAAGAGTTGGAGTAAAGATTGTTGATGGTAAGAAGGTTCGAATTTGTAGAAAGTGCGGGAAAACTATATGAGTTTACAAGAAGATTATAAAAAAACAATTAAAGATGAGTTAGTTAAAGAATTTGCTATTAAAAATGTGATGGCAATTCCAAAATTGACTAAAATTGTTGTGAACTGCGGAACTGGAGAAGCTTTGAAGAGTAAAGAAATTGCAACACAAATTGCAGAAGATTTAGCAACAATTACTGGGCAAAAAGTAAAAATTACTAAAGCAAGAGTTTCGATTGCAGGATTTAATTTGAGACTTGGAATGAATGTGGGAATGGTTGTGACACTTCGCGGAAAGCGAATGTATGATTTTTACGAAAAATTGGTTAAAATAGTGCTTCCAAGACTAAGAGATTTTAGAGGAGTGCCTTTGAAAAGTTTTGATCAGGCAGGAAATTATACTTTGGGAATTGTAGAGCATACAGTTTTTCCTGAAATTGATTTGGCAAAAGTTACAAATCCACGAGGAATGGAAATCACTTTTGTAACAAATGTAAAAAATGTAGAGCAATCGAGAAAATTATTGGAATTAATGGGAATGCCGTTTGAAAAACTTGAAAGGAGAAATATAAGCAAATAAGAATTTGCTTGTAATTGATTACAATTATGGCAACAACAGCTAAAGAAGTAAGAGAACATAAAAAATTAAAGTACAAGGTTCAATACAGAAACCGATGTAGGCTTTGTGGCCGAAGCCGTGGTTATATGAGAAAATTCGGAATTTGCAGACTTTGTTTTAGGGAACTTGCCAATAAAGGCGAAATTCCAGGAGTTAGAAAGGCGTCTTGGTAATATGGTAAATTATACAGTTGGAGATTTTTTAATTAGAGTAAAGAATGCAGCAAGAGCTGATCGCACTGATTTAACAGTTAATTCGACAAAGCTTGTAAAAGCAATTGCAGAATGTTTAAAAACTGAAGGATTTTTGAGCGAGGTTTCTGTAAATGAAGGAAAATTAACAGCAAAAATTGCAATTTCTCATAAGAAACCAGTTTTGATGGATCTTACACTTATTTCAAAACCAGGACTACGCGTTTATCGCAATATCGATGAACTAAAACTTAGAAAGAAAGGATCGTCAATATTAATTTTAACGACACCAAAAGGAATTATTTCAAATAAAAAAGCAATTAAAGAGAATGTTGGTGGAGAAGTAATCGCGGAGATTTGGTAATATGTCAAAATTTGCAAAAAGACCAGTAACAATACCAGCAGGAGTTCAAATTCAATTGGATTCCAATAAGATTAAAGTAACCGGAGCAAAAGGAAATCTTGAAAGAGAAATTCCAGAAACTGTTCAGGTTTCTATGAAAGAAAATGAATTAAGTTTTGGTTCAAAAGAAAAGACAGAAACTAAATTTGGAAGAAGCATACTTGGAACTACAAAAAGCCATGTAGTTAACATGATTGAGGGAGTTACTAATGGATTTAATAAAAAGCTTGAATTGCAAGGAACAGGATACCGCGCGGAAGTAAGAGGAAATGATTTGGTTTTGACAATTGGATTTTCTCACCCAGTTACTTTTACTGCACCAACTAATGTGAAATTTGTAGTAGAAAAAAATGTTGTTACTGTTGAAGGAATTGATCTTAATACAGTTACACAACTTGCAGCAAATATAAGACGTGCAAAAGAACCAGATCCATACAAAGGAAAAGGAATAAGATATTTGGGAGAAGTTTTGAAGTTGAAACCTGGAAAACAGGCAGCAAAGACAGCAGCTTAAATTTAATACTATGAAAAAAACTAACAAAACTGAACAAAGATTTAGACTTAGTGTATTTAGAAGTAATAAATTTATTTATGCTCAAGTGATTGATGATATTAAAGGACATACAATTGCAGCAGCAAAAGGAACTGATGCAGTAAAAGTTGGAGAGGAAGTTGCAGAAAAAGCAATTAAGGCAAAAGCTAAAAAGATTACATATGACAGACGCAAATATAGATATCATGGAAAAGTTAAAGCTTTGGCTGATGCAGCTCGTGCGAAAGGATTAGAATTTTAATATGCAAAACAATAACCGAAACAACAATAGAAGAAATAATAATTTTTATCAGGCTGAAAAAGAATTTACTGAGACAGTTGTGCAAATAAATAGAATTTCCAAGAAAACAAAAGGCGGAAACCAAATGAGATTTGCAGCTCTTGTAGTTGTTGGAGATAAAAAAGGAAAAGTTGGAGTCGGACTTGCAAAAGCAAAAGACGTGCGTAGTGCAGTCCAAAAAGCTATAACTGCAGCAAAACGTAAATTGATTGTAGTTCCGCTTCGCGGAACAACAGTTGCCTATGAAGTTAATGTGAAATATGGAGCAGCAAAAATAGTTTTGAAGCCGGCACCACAAGGAAGCGGAATTATTGCAGGAGGAGCAATTCGAGTTGTACTTGATGCCGCAGGAGTGCGCGACGCAAGTGCAAAAATTTTGGGAACAAAAAATAAAATTAGTAATGTATATGCGACAATCTCGGCACTTGAGAAAATAAGTGATATTGTAGAAAGGAAAAACATAAATGCAAAATGATTTGCAAAAATTAGTAAAGCCTCGCCATAAAAGAGTTGGACGTGGAGGGGGAAGTGGAAAGGGATTTCATACTGCAGGGCGCGGACAAAAAGGACAAAAAACAAGAAGAACGATCAATGTGCTTTTTGAAGGATATAAAGTAAAGAAATCATTGCTTCGTCGTCTTCCAATGCAGAGAGGAAGAAGCAAATTTAAAGCTAACGATAAGCCATTAATTATTAATTTAGAAGTGCTTAATTTAATGAAAGATGGAGAAACTGTAACAATTGAAACGCTTGCAAAAGCTGGAATAGTAGACATTAAAGATGCAAAACGATTTGGGGTCAAAATTTTGGGTAAAGGAGAACTCAAGAAGAAACTTAAAATAGAATTACCGATGTCTAAATCAGTTGCTAAACGAATAAATGCTTAAGTCTATTGCAGATTTTTTTGTAAAGTGCGCAAAGTCTGACGTCGTCAGAAAGAAAATTTTTATAACAGCCCTACTTCTGGTTGTATTTCGTTTTATAGCTCATGTTCCTGTTGCAGGAATTGATAGAACTTCACTTCAACAACTTTTTAATGGAAGCCCGCTTTTATCTCTTCTTGATGTTTTTTCTGGAGGAACACTTGCAAATTTTTCTATTATGGCGCTTGGACTTAACCCTTATATTAATGCCTCGATTATCTTGCAACTTCTTGGATATGTGATTCCATCAATTGAAGAATTACAAGAAGAAGGAGAGTATGGACAAGATAAAATTAATCAATACACAAGATTTTTAACTGTACCCTTGGCTGCGCTTCAGGGAATGGGTGCTTATTTGCTTCTTAAAGGACAAGGAATTATTGGGACTTTGGGACCAGTACAGTTGCTTGCATTTATTTTAACTTTGGTTGCTGGAACAATGTTTGCTGTCTGGCTTGGGGAACTTATTACTGAATACGGGGTTACAAACGGAGTTTCATTTCTTATTTTTGCAGGAATTATTTCAAGGCTTCCTGTAGCACTTGGAACTTCAATTGGAACAATTACAAAAACTGACTTAACAAAAGTGGGAATATTTGTAGTAGTTGCGCTTCTTATTATTACTTTAGTTGTCTATGTATCTGAAGCTGTTAGGCGCATTCCGATTAAATATGCAAGACGAAATAACGGCTCTTCTCCAATTGCGCAGGCGTCTTATATTCCATTACAACTAAACCAAGCTGGAGTAATTCCAATAATTTTTGCAATTGCACTTGTATCGGCGCCTTCTTTGATTGCTCAATTTGCTGGAGGAATTGCACATGGAGCTGTCTCGAAGTTTTTTACGCAGCTTCTGGTTTATATGAACCCAAATACAATTCTTTACAATGTGTTTTATTTTCTTTTGGTGGTTGGGTTTACTTATTTTTATACTGCGACAGTTGTTTTTAATCCTGAAAAAGTTACTGAAAGATTACAGCGAAATGGTGCTTTTATTCCCGGGAAAAGGCCTGGAATGCAGACTCAGAAATATTTAGGATATGTGGTAAACAGAGTTACTCTTGCTGGAGCGGTATTTTTGGGATTTATTGCAATCTTACCATCAATACTTCAATCAACATTACAAATTTCCAATTTGGTTATTGGAGGAACTGGAGTATTGATTGTTGTTTCAGTAATTCTTGAAATGGTTCGAGATCTTCAGGCGCAGCTTTCTATGAAGAAATATGAGAGATTTGTGGCAGAATAAATTTTATGAATATAGTAATACTTGGACCTCAAGGAAGCGGAAAAGGAACACAAGCAAAATTACTTGTTGAAAAATTTGGTTTTTTTTATTTTGAGAGCGGAGAATTTCTAAGGCAGATAGCCGAAAATAATGAAGTGCTTCGCAATATGATGGATGAAGGGAAATTGGTCCCAAGCGAAGAGCTGGTAGCTTATATTGAAGCATATTTGGATGAAAAACAAGTTTATGACAATATTCTTTTTGATGGATTTCCAAGGCAGCTTGAACAGTATAAATTTGTAAAGGGATGGCTTTCTGATAAAAAAGTAAAAATAGATCTTGTTTTAGTTTTGAATATCAGTGAAGAGACAACACTTAATAGATTAAGTTTGCGAAAGCGCGAAGATGATACAGAAGAATCTATAAAAGAAAGATTAAAACTTTATAATGACCAGACTGTGCCTTTAATTGATGAATTAAGAAAAGATACTAAAGTTGTTGAAGTTGATGGAGAAAGAACAGTTGATGCAATACAAAAAGATTTGGAAAGAATAATTGAAAATGCGAAAAATTAGTTTAAAAACAGAGGCAGAAATGCAAATAATGCTTGAAGGAGGCAAAAAACTTGGAAGAGTTAAAAAAGCATTGGGTAAAGCAGTAAAACCTGGAGTTAATGCCATGGAAATTGAAAACCTAGCCCGCAAACTTATTAAAGAAGAAGGGGCTAAGGGAAGCTTTGATAAAGTACCTCACTATAAATGGGTGACTTGTATTAATGTAAATGACGGAGTTGTTCATGGCATTCCAAAAGAAACAACTATTTTTAAAGAAGGAGATGTTGTGAGCGTTGATGTGGGAATTTATTATAAAGGATTTCATACTGACACAGCTTTGACTGTATATTTAGGTAAAGATCAGGGCAAAAAGGATTTTTTGGCTTACGGAAGAAAGGCGGATTTAGCTGGGATTGCCCAAGTGAAAAAAGGGAAAACTATTGGAGATATAGCGAAAGCTATTGAGAAGGAACTAATTGCACATAATTTGAGGCCGATTTGGGTACTTACAGGACATGGTGTGGGGCATGAATTACACGAAGAGCCTTCTATTCCTAATTATTTTAGCGATGATCCTGTTATGGATTTGGTTATAGGAGAGGGAATGGTGCTTGCAGTTGAGGTGATGTATACGCCTGGAGATGGCGAAATTCGGCAGGATAAAGACGGGTGGACACTACGCACAAAAGATGGTACAATAGCAGGACTTTGGGAAGAGACCGTAGCGATAACTAGCCGCGGTCCTATTGTGTTAACTGAATGAAAACGACTAATACAGAAATTTTTGAAGGGGAAGTACGAGAAGCGCTGCCAAATACAATGTTTAGGATAGTTTTGGCAGATGGTCGTGTGATTCTGGCAACACTTACTGGAAAAATGAGAAGAGGGTTTGTGAGAGTTTTTCCGGGAGATAGAGTGAAAGTAGAAATGACGCCTTACGATAAAGATCGAGGACGTATAGTTTGGAAGAGATAGAAAGGAAAATATATGAAAGTTAAATCGTCAATAAAAGTAATGTGTAAAGATTGTAAAATTGTTAAACGTAAAGGATTTCTGTATGTGATTTGCAAAAATCCTAAGCACAAACAAAGACAGGGTTAAAAAAATATGGCAAGACTAGCTGGAATAGAAATGAACGACAATTTGAGACTCGCATACGCGTTAACGCGTATTAATGGTATTGGCTGGAGCAAATCAGAGGAAATTATGAAAGCTTTAAAAATGGATGAAAGCAAAAGATTAAAAGATTTAGGTCCTGATGATTTTTCTGTAATTACAACAAAACTTGATGAATATACAACTGAGGGAGATTTAGTAAGACAGATAAGAGGAAATATAGCAAGACTTCGAGAAATTGGAACGTACCGCGGAACAAGACATGCAAAAGCGCTTCCTGTACGAGGACAGCGAACAAGAACAAACGCACGTACAAAGCGAGGAAAACGTAAGACTGTTGGAGCATTTAAGAAAGAAGTTTTAACAAAGATGGACACAACCGCAAAGGAGGATGCAAATGCCAAGAAGTAATGATAAGCGTTTATCGCAAGATAAAGGTAAAGCATATATTTATGCTTCGTTTAATAACACACTTGTAACTATTACTGATGATGAAGGAAGAACACTTTCTTGGGGAAGTAGCGGTAAAAGCGGATTTAAAGGAACACGCAAAGCAACACCATTTGCAGCAACAACTGCAGTTGAGAGTGTTACAAAAACAGCAAAAGATAAAGGAATTTCTGAAGTTGAAGTTTATATTAAAGGACCTGGACCAGGGCGAGATGCAGCACTTCGAGCAATTCGAGCAGCTAACATGAAAATTTCTATGATAGCTGATCTTACACCACAGCCATTTGACGGACCGAGACCAAAGAAAAGGAGAAGAGGGTAATATGGCACGTTATACAGGACCACTCGACAGATTAAGCAGACGAGAGAATTTCGATTTGTTTAGTAAGGGAGCTAAATTAACTCGCCTTTCACAGACCCCTGGAATGCACGGACCAAAAGGACAAATGAGAGCGCAATCTCAATTTGGACGCCAACTTCGCGAGAAACAGAAAGTAAAGAGAATGTATGGAATATTGGAACGTCAATTTGCAAAATATATGGAGGCAGCACTTAAATTTAAAGGAAACTCTGCAAATGAACTTTTCGTGCTACTTGAAAGTAGACTTGATAATGTAGTATACAGACTTGGATTTGCAAAGACCCGCCCACAGGCCCGCCAGCTTGTATCACATAGGCATGTGTTAGTTAACGGAAAAACTGTTAATATTCCATCATATCAATTGAAACCTGGAGATACAGTTGCACTTGATCAGTCTGCAATGACTGTGCCTAATGTTTCTAAGTTACTTGCTGATAAGGAACCAACAATTCCAGGCTGGTTAAATAGAAAAGCAGGAGCTGGAAAAGTCGAGAGAACAGTAAAAAGAGACGATATTAAGGAATTAATTAATGAATCTGATATAATAGAGTTTTACTCTAGATGAAAAGAGGTGAATTTTATGGAGCCAATGTTTGAAATTACAGAAGAAAAACAAGGAGATAATTATTCTAAATTTATAATTTCTCCTCTTCCATATGGTTATGGAAATACTTTGGGAGTAGCCCTTCGCAGGGTTTTACTTTCGAGTCTTAAAGGATCAGCTATTACTCAAGTTAAGATTGCTGGAGTTAAACATCAATTTTCAAGCCTTACAGGAATGAAAGAAGATGTCTTAGACTTTTTGCTTAATCTTAAAAAAGTGAGATTTACTAATGTAAGCGAAACTGCGAAAGCAACACTTGATGTAACAACAAGCGGTGAAGTGAAAGCAGGCGACATTAAAGTCTCAGGAGGAGTTAAAGTAGCAAATCCTGATTTAGTTTTGGCAAACCTTTCAAAAGGAGCAAAATTATCAGCAGCCTTAACTATTGAAAGTGGAGTTGGATATTCTCCATTTGAAGAAAGAGTCAAAGAGGGCGTTGGAGTTATTGCTCTTGATGCGCTTTTTTCACCAATTGTTCGAGTTAACTACAAAGTTGAAGAAACTCGTGTTGGACGAATTACCAATTACGATAAACTTTCAATGGAAGTCTGGACTGATGGAACAATTAAACCAAATGAAGCAGTAAAAGCTGCATCAAATATTTTAGTTTCTTGCTTTAATCAAATCGTTAACCCTAAAGAAGTTAGCAAAAAAGTTGATGCTGAAGTAAAGACAGTTTCCGGACTTGGACAAGTTGGAAAACTTTCAGTTGAAGAAATCGGACTTCCAACAAGAGTAGCTAATGCTCTTGCAAAAGCCGGTTATGAAACAGTTGAAAAACTTGTTAATGCCAAACGCGAAGATTTAATGCATGTACGAAATCTTGGAGAGAAATCTTTGAAGATAATCCGCGCAGCATTAATGGAGAAAGGAGTGGAGTTTAATGTATAAAAAAGTTTACGGGAAAAAACTTTCCCGCGATACTGATACAAGACAAGCTCTTTTTCGGTCTTTGATTGTCTCTTTGATTCTTAATGGAAAAATTGAGACAACAAAGACTAAAGCGAAAGCTATTCAGGCTGATGTAGATAAACTATTTACACTTGTAGCTAAAGACAATGTTGCAAATCGAAGACTCGTTTTATCAAAGCTTGCTAATGATAGTGTCGCTATGGAAAAGATCTTTTCTTTGAAAAAGAAAACGGAAGAAAGGAAATCTGGATTTACCAGAATTACTGTACTTCCTAATAGAAGAGGAGATAATGCACCAATGGTGCGAATGGAATTTGTATGATGAAGAATTTGTTTGTTTCATACCAACCTAAAGCAAAAGAAGTAAAAAGAGACTGGAAGCTATTTGATGCAAAAGATCAAGTACTTGGCAGACTTGCAACTCAAATAGCAATGTCTCTTATGGGTAAAACTAAAGCTACCTACAGCCCACATATGGACAATGGAGATAATGTGGTTGTAATTAATGCAGCAGAAATTACTGTAACAGGCAAAAAAGCTGAACAAAAGAGATATTACGGACATTCAGGATATCCTGGAGGATTTAAAGATATATCTTATGCTCATATGAAGGCAACTCATCCAGAAAGAATAATTGAATTAGCTGTAAAAAGAATGTTACCTGAAAATCGTTTGAGAGATAAAAGAATGGCAAGACTTTTTATAAGCAATGATAGTAATAATCCAAAGAAGGAAATGTTTAAATAATGGCAACTAAAAAGAATTACACTTATGGAGTAGGTAAGCGAAAAAACGCTTCTGCAAGAGTGCGACTTTATAAGCAAAGCTTGCACGGCGATGCCGGTAAAGGAAGCGAGGAAAATACAGTAAACGGACAAGTTGTCGGAAAATATTTTCCAGGAGATGCTGCAAGAGTTTCCTGGAGCAAACCGCTTGAACTACTGATGTTAACTGATAAATATTTCTTTACAGCAAGAGTTACTGGAGGAGGAAAAGAAGGACAACTTGATGCAGTAGTTCATGGGCTTTCAAGAGCTCTTTCAAAAGTAAAAACAGAACACCGTCAGCCTCTTAAAAAAGCAGGACTCTTGAAAAGAGATTCAAGAGAACGCGAAAGAAGAAAGATGAACACTGGTGGAAAAGCGAGACGTCGTAAGCAATCTCCAAAACGTTAATTCTTTTTTGCAACTAAAATAATTCTTTGCTGGTTTTTACCTGATTTAGTTTGACCAATAAAATTATTTTTATAAAGTATTTCCCAATCTTTGTAAAACTCGATAAATTCTTCTGAAGTTGGATAAAATCTTTTTTTATTGATTTCAAATTCACCTTTATTTGTAAAGGTGATAATTATATTAATTCCGTTTTTGTTTGTGTGATTTTTAATGTCTTTAATTAAATTAATTGCAATTTCTTTTTCAAGAAAATGTAAAACATAAAAGCAGATAATGTTGTCGTAATTATTATTTATTTGGAAATTATTTAGATCTGCGTTTATTGTTTCAATTTTTAAATTTTGTAACTTAGATTCTTTTGATAGAATTTCTAGCGCTTCTTTGTCTACATCAATGTTTGTAACTTTAAATTTGTTTTTTGCTAAGAATAAATCATTAACTCCGTCAGAACCACCAATATCTAATACTGTTCCAGGTTTTAATATATTTAAATTGTTAATTAAAACCGGATTTGTATTTTGTGACCATTTTGGATTTATGATTGTCATTTATTAATTATATTAAATTCTTATTGGTTTGTATTCCCAGACTCTGTAATTAACAGTTCCATTATAACTAAACTCTTTAATTATTTTTGCATCTTCGTGAGTTTTAATCGGATCAGTTGTACACTGGCCGTTATCAATTACTAAAATCTTTTTTATATTTTTATTTTTTAAAGCTTCATCAAAAGCATTAGCTCGAGGGCATCTTGTGTTGTCCCAAACAATATTTTCGTATTGCCACTTGCCATTATATCCAGCTTCTAAAGCTTTATTAACATCTTTTGGATTATAGCCATGGAAAAAATAAAACCAAGGATAAGGGCTATCAGGGTCATTAGTTACATAAATTAAATCGTAGTTATTTTTATTTTGATAAATATAATTTGAAAGAGATTTTGTTTGGGGATCTCTATATTCAAAAGCAATATTATTTGTAGTATTAAAATAATTTATACAAAAACTTATAAAACTGAAAGCGATACAAAAGAGAAAAATTTTAAATATTAATTTTTGATTTTCGTAAAAATAATTTAGGCCAATTGCTGCAATGATAATTAAAAATGGCAACATAAAAAAAGCACGGTGAAGATTGGGGGAATCTTCTAAAGTAAGACTTGCTGGGATTGGGCCCAATGCAAAAAACAAAAGTAAGATTTTATTTTTATTTGTTTTTAAAATGATATATATTCCTAAAAGGAATAATACGAATATCGGAATTGAGATGATGCCCACATTTGCAGTTGTATATCTGAAAGGTTTCGCAATGTCACCAATAAAAAAGTTTGGATCAAGATAGGTGGTGTAATTTATTATTATATTTCTTAAATTGGGATTAGGGAGAGCTACCTGACTTAACCTTGCTTCTCCTTGTGGGCTAAATAGCAAAAAAGAAGAGAATAAAGTTACTAAAAATAAGCCGATAAAAGTTTTTTTTGAGTAAAGAAATTTTCTATACTCACTTGCGAGTAAATAATAAACCCAAAAGAAAATCAATATTGGGCTCATGACTCGAGCTGAGTGGTAAAACAAAAAACTTAACCCTAATAGTAAAAAAGAGAGAACTGGTTTTCTGATTAATAATGCAAGAGAAGATAAGATTAGAAATCCAGAGATTACGACCTCAGAAGTTGCACGAGAAGTTGCGACATGCCAGGGAATTATTGAAAGAAGAAAACAAGAAAGCAAAGAAATTTTTTTGTTTTTGGTAATTTGGTAACTTAAAAAATATAGAGGAAAAATTGTTAGTGCTCCAAAAAGACTTGATGCAAAACGAACTGCAAAAACATTTCTACCAAAAAGAATTATAAAAGGAATGCTTGCATAAAAAATTCCTGTGGGACGATAATCTCCAAAAGAATTGTAATAAAGAGAAAATAAATTTCCGTGGTCATCTTTTAGAGTTTTTATAATTGATAAAGATTCCCAGGCAACTTTTGCTTCGTCAACATGAAAGCCAAGAGGAAAAGTGTTTAAATTGTAAAGCCTTATAATTAGTGCAAGAAGAAATATTATGAAGAGGAATTTATTTTTTTTGACGAACTGCATGCCAATGCGACTATAGCATATTTCTGTTAGAATATATCATTCTCGGGGTATAGTATAACGGCTAGTATGCGTGCATGGGGTGTACGTGATCCCAGTTCAATTCTGGGTACCCCGACAAACATTTCCCTCTTGTAATTTCCTATAAGTATTGTTATTTTGATGTATGGCAAAGGCGAAGAAAGACCTAACAGAAGCTCCAGTTCCACAAGAGGGTGCAAGCGAAAGATTACAAGCTATTAAACTTGCAATGGACCAAATTGAAAAACAATATGGCAAAGGTTCGATTATGAGATTAGGTGCGCAGATGGACGGGAAAATGAAAATTGAAGTTATTTCAACTGGAGTAATTGCACTGGACCTTGCACTTGGAGTCGGAGGATTTCCACGAGGACGTATTATTGAAATTTACGGGCCTGAAGCTTCTGGAAAAACTACACTTGCTCTTTCTACAATTGCACAAGCACAGAAACTTGGCGGGCAATGTGCTTTTGTTGATGCAGAACATGCACTTGACCCGGTTCGCGCTGAACAGCTTGGAGTGAATTTGGATGATTTACTACTTTCACAACCTGATACTGGAGAGCAAGCTTTGGAAATTGTAGAGACATTGGTGAGAAGCGGAGCGCTTGACGTGATTGTAGTTGATTCTGTTGCAGCTTTAGTTCCCCGCGCCGAAATAGAAGGAGCTATGGGAGATGCTGTGATGGGAATGCAAGCCCGTTTAATGTCGCAGGCACTTCGAAAACTTACTGGTGCAATTTCAAAATCTAAAACAGTTTTGATTTTTACAAATCAATTAAGGCAAAAAATTGGAGTGATGTTTGGAAATCCAGAAACAACAACTGGAGGAATGGCTTTGAAATTTTATGCATCTGTTCGTTTGGATGTAAGAAGAATTGAGCCAATTAAAGACGGAGATAATGTAATTGGAAACAGAACACGAGTAAGAGTTGTTAAAAATAAAGTAGCACCGCCGCTTCGTGTTGCTGAGTTTGACATTATGAATGATGGAATAAGTCGAGAAGGCGGACTAATGGATGTTGCAGTGGACCTTGGAATAATTGAAAAGAAAGGAAGTTTTTTTAGTTATAACGGCGCTGTTATTGCACAAGGACGAGAAGGAGCAAAGGCGTATTTGAAAGAAAATAAAAATATTGCTGATGAAATTGACAAGAAAATACGCGAAAAAGCTACAACAGGCAAAACTCCAAGAGAAATTGGGGAAGAGAAAAAAGAGGATGGGGAAGAATAGTTAACTATTTCGTTTCGCAGATAACTTTACTTTCAGTTTCAGGAAATTGAGCGCGTACTACTTCTACAATTTTTACACCTGGTAATTTTCCTAAACTAAGTCCTAAAGCTAAAGCTTCGTTGTCATTGTTAGTTATCCAGGTGTTAGTTTTATTTGGATTAAACTTGAAGCCTGCCTCGTTTTGTGTGGTGGGTCGAATTTCTGTGATCATTTTGAGAATTATAAATCTTGTGATGTTAGAATGCAATTATGGCAATAATTACCCAACTAAAACAACAAGAAGATAAAAACAGAGTCAATGTTTATTTGGACAATAAATTTGGATTTGGAATTGATTTGGATAATTTTGTTTTATTAAATTTAAAACTAAATCAGGAGTTAAATGAACAAGAAATTGAGGAAATTATTAAAAAAGCTGAGTTTCAGAAAACGTTTGATAGAGTTTTTAAATGGAGTACTTCAAGACCTCATAGCGAAAAAGAAATAAAAGATTATTTGAAACGCAAAAAAGTACCTAACGTTTTATATAAAGATCTATTTGAAAAATTAAGCCAATTTGGAGTAGTTAATGATGAAGAATTTGCAAGATTTTGGATAGAATCACGAAACAGTTTTAATGCAAAACCAAAAAAAGTTTTAAGGATGGAATTAAAAATGAAAGGAATAAATGACGAAATAATGAATAAAATGCTTGAAAATACTCAAATTGATGAAGAAAAAATGGCATTAAATTTACTTCAAAAAAGAAAAATACACTTCGAAAATATTGAAAAAACTAAACGAAAACAGAAAATGATTGCTTATTTGGCCGGCCGAGGATTTGCCTTTGAGCTTGCTAAAAAGACCATAGAAAGATATAATAGTGGCGAAGATGAATGAGTTAAAGATTAGTTTTAACTTCAGTACCGAAATTAAATAATTTCTGCTGTCTTCAAATTTAAAATATGGCAAACAAACAAGATGAATATATTGAAAAATTAGAAAAAGTGTCGGGAATGACACGCGACGAGGCAAAGCGAGAACTTCTTAACGAAGTCCAGAAAGATTTGACTGCTGAAATTGCAAAGAAAATTAAGCAAGCAGAAGAACGCATAAAAACTGAAGCAAACGAAAAAGCTCGAGAGGTAATAGTTGATGCAATGAAGCATGGAGCAACAAGCTACAGTGCTGAATATTCTATTTCTACAGTAACGCTTCCAAGCGAGGAAGTTAAAGGAAAAATTATTGGACGTGAAGGAAGAAATATTCGCAGCTTTGAATCAACAACTGGAGTTGAAGTGGAAATGGATGAAGGAAATGTAATTAGACTTTCTTCGTTTGATTCGCTTCGACGTGAAGTTGCTAAAAGGGCTCTTGAGATTTTAATTAAAGATGCAAGAATCCAGCCTTCAAGAATTGAAGAAGTTGTAGCACAAGTTCGCTCTCAAATGGAAGAAGTGTTACTTGAAGAAGGTAAGAAAATTGCTAGTGAATGTGGTGTGTTTAATTTACCGGTTGAGCTTCTTAAATTACTTGGAAGATATAGATTTAGAACTTCTTATGGACAAAACTTGGGAATTCATACAATTGAAGAAACAAAAATCGGGGTACATATTGCTGAAGAGCTTGGAGCAAATGTGGAAACCGTAAGGCTTGGATGCCTTTTCCATGATATTGGAAAAGTTGTAACAGAAGAGGAAGGAACACATGTGCAAACTGGTGTTGCAACTTTGAAAAGATTTGGAATGCCAAAGGAAGTAGTGAATGCTGTAGCAGAACATCATGAAGATAAGCCATTTTCTTCAATTGAATCTGTAATTGTTTGGACAGCGGACGCCATTTCAGGAAGCCGACCTGGAGCACGATATGAACCTCATGAAGAATATGTAAAACGTATGACTAAAATTGAAGAAGTTGCCGGGAGATTTGAAGGAGTTGCCTCAGCGATAGCATTTCAAGCAGGACGCGATGTGAGAGTTGTTGTTAACCCTGACGAAGTTGATGATGACAGGATGACAGTTTTAGCTCATGACATTGCAAAAGCACTTGAGAGAGAAGCAAGCTATGCAGGGCAAATTAAAGTAACTGTGATTCGAGAAGTTCGCGCAAGCGATACAACTGCTGCACATTAAAGAGCTTGACTTTTTGAGATTATTTTATTATTCTCTAACTTACAAAGATAAGCGAAGCTTGTAATTAAAAAATTATGACAAAGAAAGAATTAGTTGAACAAGTTGCACGAAAAGCACACTTAACAAAAAAAGGAGCAGAAGAAGCAGTTGATGTATTTTTAGATGAACTTGGACGCGTTCTTGCAAAAGGAGAAAAAGTAGTACTTAGCGGATTTGGAACTTTCAGAGTTATTTCTATGAAAGGAAAAACTGTGAGGATTCCAAAGACTGACAAATTTGTAACAATAAAATCTCATAGATCTCCAAGATTTACTCCAGGGAAGAAACTTAAAAGACAAGTAGCTAAGTGATGATATAATTGCCTTATGGCAAATAAAAGCGAAACTCCAAAAACTGGAAAAGAACTTCATGAGGAAGTTGAGAAACTTCGAGAAAATGGACACTTTTGGAAGGCTTTGAAAATTTCATATGACGCCATCGCAGCTTATATAAATGAGAAAAATTATTCTTCACTTTCTGATTTAGAGGGATCAATTTCTCTCACCTACAGGCATTTATTTAATCAAACCGGGGATAAAAATTATTTGGTTTTGGCAGAAAGCGCTGCAGAATGCGGAATAGAAATTGCTAAATTTAATAACTTAGAAAATGCAGTTGCTATACCAACTTATAATTTGGCAAAGGTTCAAGAAGAAATGGGAAGTGTTGGTGAAGCTGCTGAGACTTATGAAGATGCACTTGAAGTTTTCCAGAAGAATCCACCGCAGGATCATAATCGGCCTGGAGTATTGGCTGATATGAAAATACATGCGTTTACCTGCCAATATAAAGCTGGAGACAAAAGTGCTTTACCAAAAGTTTTATCTGCAATTGAAGAATTACAAAAATCTGGCGAAGAAACTGTGTCTAAGTATAATTATGATGTTTGGTTGAGTGGTGCACATATAAAGCTTGCTGAAGCTTTGAAAGACGAAGACAAAGATCTTGCAAGAAAACATTTGGATGAAGCGAAGAAAATTATTGATGGAAATGCAGACCTAAAGCTACGTAAAGAACAATGGGAAAAACTATCACAAAACTTCTCGTAATTTGTGGACCAACTGCGACCGGGAAAACTAAATTTGCTTCATATTTGGCATCTAAATATAACGGAGTTTTAATATCTGCTGATTCGCGAATGGTATATAAGTACATGAATATTGGAACAGGAAAAGATATTGAAAAATACGGTGAAATTCTTGGATATGATCTTGTTTGTCCGGATGAGGAATTTTCAGTATCGGATTATGTGAAGTTTGCCGATAATGAGGTTAAAAAAATAAAGAACCAAAAAAAGTTACCAATAATTGTTGGTGGAACTGGATTTTATATTAAAGCAGTTGTTGATAATTTAGATAGAGTTCATGTGCCAAAGAATTTAGAGCTCAGAAAAAAACTTGAAAATTTAACCGCTGACGATCTTTATGCATTAATTATGAAGATTAAGCCTGAAGAAGCTTTAAAGCTGAATGAGTCTGATAGAAAAAACGCACGAAGATTGATAAGACTACTTGAAGTTTTAGAAGCAGACAAAGACCTTAGAAAAGATATTGAAAAAATAAAATTCGACAGTGTTTTGTGGATTGGTTTGAAATTGGATAAAAACAAACTGGAAGTAAGGATTAAACAAAGAGTCCAAGAGAGAATTAAAAATGGTTTTGAGAAAGAATATGAGTTTTTGAAAAAGAAGGATTACTTGAGATATGCTCCTTCACGAACAATTGGGTACAAAGATTGGCCATATGTAAAGCGCTGGGAAATTGAGGAAATAAAATACGCAAAACGACAAGTGACTTGGTTTAAAAAAGATGAAAGAATAAACTGGTTTGATATTTCGGATAAAAACTGGCAAAATAAAGCAGAAATTTTGATAAGAAACTGGTATGCCTAGAAAAATTGAAATATCACATAAAACTATTTTATTTACCTTTTTTGTAATTGGGGCGATACTTTTTCTCTGGACTATTCGAGATATAATCGTAATTTTGTTTGTGGCGATTTTGATTACAGTTACATTAAACCCAATTGTGCGCAGATTATCTAAATTTAAAATTCCTAAAGCACTTTCTGTTTTTATAGTTTATATTGCATTTTTTGGGATATTAATTGTTTGTCTTGCTGGAATTATTCCCGCCTTAATTGATCAAACTACAAATTTTGCTGCAGGACTTCCTACTTATATTGAGAATCTTCATATTTCTACAGCAATTACATCCCAGATTTCTAATCAATTTTTGGCGAGATTGGGGGATGTCCCAAGCAGTGTTTTAAATATTGGAATTGGTGTTGTGTCAAATATATTTACAATACTTACAATTTTAACCTTCGCTTTTTATCTTTTGATGGCGCTTGATAAGCTTGATTTGCAACTTACTAACTTTATTGGCGAAAAACATGCAAAAGATATAGCTCTTTTTATACAGGAACTTGAATTAAAACTTGGTGGGTGGGCTCGAGGGCAGGTGCTTTTAATGTTTGCTGTAGGAATATTAAATTATATAGGGCTTACAATTTTGGGAATACCTTATGCACTTCCGCTTGGAATTTTTGCGGGATTAATGGAAATAGTTCCTTATGCAGGGCCTATTATTGGCGCAGTCCCTGCAATTGTGATTGGTTTTGGAATAACTCCAGTTATGGGAGTTGCTGTTACTGCTTTAGCGTTTTTGATTCAACAACTTGAAAATTATATACTTGCTCCAAAAATAATGCAGAAATCTGTTGGAGTTCCGCCGATTGTAACCCTTTTATCGCTTGCAATTGGACTTAAACTTGCAGGAATAGTTGGAGTTTTAATTTCTATTCCGCTTGTTATTACACTTCAAATTCTTGTAAAAAGAAGGTTTTTGGCTTGATAAATGGTATAATAGTCATGCTCTGGAGGAAGGGTGATCGCTCAGTTCGACTTCGCAAGAGGTCGCTCAGAGAGGAAAGTCCAGGCAGCTTAAAGGAAGAGGACCCAGCGTAAACTGGGATACGAATTTAGCCGTAAGGCTAAGTAAGTACTAGTTAGAGCAACAGAGACGAGTCGAATTCAAGTCTAAAGCTTGAAAACGGGTGAAACGGGCAATCCTCCTCGCTGCAACTGACGAATGGAACTTAAGGTGCCTTTACCGGTTTCCGAAGATGCAGGCATAGACAGATGATTACCTAAAACAGAACCTGGCTTACTAGCCTTCAGAGCAAATTTTAAGGGTTTAGATAGAAATTTGAAGAGCTTGCTTGAGTGAGAATTCTGAATTTGCTCCAAGGAATTAAATTACGCAAAAAGTAAGAGGAAGATACACCAACGTTTTTCCATGCTGTTGTGTCAAGACTTGTTCCTTCGCTTCCCATGAACTCACGAGCATAAAATCCAACTGATCCACCTGTGTCGACAAGCCATGCACCGTAATCTTGAAGGGCTTTAGCGACTATTCTTGCTGGTCCTGTAGGGAGAGTGGTTATATCAAATGTCGGGTCTAATTGTAAACGGGCTCCATATGGAAGTGCATTCGGATTGGAAGAATAACCGTCGCCTGATCTTGAAGGCCACCAATAAGTGTTTTTTGATACAGCACTCCCTGAGATACTAAGTGCAAGAGCATGATTTATTTGGCCTGCGGCAATTTCTTCTGGCCAAATTAGACCTCCAAAATAAGAAAGACCGTTTGCACGGCCGCCCCAGGCACCGCCATCATGCATTGTTATTCCATCTCCCACTTGGGATAGATCTGTCCAACCGTAAGCTGCATAGTTTGCCGTATAGTCGACATGCTGACCTTGGTATGTTAGATTAGCTGTTTTAAAGGACCAAGCGCTCCAGCCATGGTTGTTAGTAGTATCTATGATTGCTATCTTGTGATCTGCTCCAGCACCTCCGCCATCCCATGAAGCATAAAAATTATTATCTACGGGCATTAACCCAAAAGTACATTTTATTAGAGAGCCATTGTCTTGTAATCCACAAACATTTTTCCTGGGAGTATTGGAGTCTGCAAAATAAACAGGAACTGACCAGCTTTCGCCCGTTCCCGAAACGACAAAAGGAGCAGTTGTTTGATTATCTGATTCGCTTGCAAGGAGTGCAATCATCTGAGATGAATTTGCGGCAATTGATTGATTGGATTCATTTATTGGTTTATTCCAGATACTGTTTGGATTAAAAGGACGAATATAGGTACCAATTGGTGCAGCAGTGGGTGATGGGGGTGAAGTTGGTGCAACCATACCATATTCTGCTAACCAGATAGTGTAGTCAATGCCATCAATTTTAGCATCAGAATTAAAGTCACCGGCGGTGAGATTTGATTTATTGAAGTTTGATAGCCAGAGGGAGTAATCAGCACTATCTACTTTGCCATCGTGATTAGCGTCAGCTTTTATGGCTTGAGCTTCCACTGAACCTTTGAGAATTAATATTAAGGATATGGCCAGAAAAACGGCTAATAGCTTCTTCATTTATAAAGATAGTACCAGATATATGGTATCATTTGTAATCAAATTATATGAAATTAATTATTCAACGAGTAAATCGAGCCAAAGTTATCAGAGTTGCCGAGGTGACAGGACAAATTGATAAAGGACTATTTGTACTAGTTGGTGTTAAAAAAGGAGATACAACAAAACAAGCTGAAGAGTTGGCAAATAAGCTTGTTAAACTGCGAATTATGTCTGACGAAAACGAAAAAATGAATTTGAACCTAGTTGATGCAAAAGGAAAAATTCTGGCTGTGTCACAGTTTACGCTTTATGCAAACACAAAAGATGGAAACAGGCCAAGTTTTTTGGATGCGGAAACTCCTGATAAGGCAAAAGTTATTTATGAACACTTTGTAAAAATAATAAAGAATTTAGGAATTGATTGCGAAATTGGAAGCTTTGGAAATTATATGAAAATTGATACTGAACTTGATGGACCAGTGACTATTGTTTTAGAAAACTAAATGATATATTATGATATAATTGTTGTATGTTAAGAGATGAGAGATTAACACCTGAAAGTATTAGGCAGGGACAAGTAAATGTTCTTCTTGTTGCCGGTAAGACTCCAGATATTTTGATTAGACGTTCTTTGGTTCGCGATAGTGATATTCATATAGCAGATAGATTAATGTATAACGCAAAGAAGTTTAGAAAATTTCTTGCCAAGCCGGATGATCGGTATGATGTAGTAGTTTTTGAAGGAGATAATCTTTCTGATAGCTGGTTAAATGGACATGAAGGTATGCAATTGGCTAGTGTAATTAAAATCAGAAAACCTGATCTTCCAGTTATTTTAGTCAGTTCAACTCTTGATCTTGAAACTCTTAAAAGTGGATTTAATTTGGGAATTGACAACATGTTTCATCGTGCATTATTCTTTGGAGATCAGGAAGAAGAACACAAAGGTTTGTGGTTAGTAGATGCGGTTAAGAAAAGTGCTTCTAAATAAGCCTGTTCTCTTTTAAAAATTCTTTGACCAGTCTTTCACTTCGGTATTGCTGGCCAATACTGACAAATAATTTGTTTGTTTCACTCCAATATTTTTTTGGAAGAACTTCCATTAATTTTATTTCTGTTTCTTCTGGAGTTTTGGTGTGAACCCAGCCGAGCATGTTGCTTATTTTAAAGACATGTGTATCAACTGCAATTGCGGGAGTATTAAAGGCGCGATTAATAACTAAATTAGCAGTTTTTCTTCCTACACCTGGCAGTTCCATTAATTCTTCACGAGTGTCTGGAATTTTATCGATTGTGTGAGCTAATTCGTAAATGTGTTTGGCTTTGGTTTTATAGAAACTAATTGGTTTAATTATTTCTTCAATTTTATTTTGACTTAATTTTTTTAAAGATTTTAAGTCAGGGGCGACTTTAAATAAATCTTTGGCGACGTTTACTGTTACGCTATCGCGAGTTCTTGCTGACATCAGGGTTGAAATTAAAGCAGTGTAGGGATCTGTAAAAATTTCAAGGGGAACTAAAACGTAATGTTTTTTGAATATTTTAAAGACTTCTTTGTAATTATTCATAACCTTCTCTAACAAAAGTATCCCGAATAAACGGGAGTACTTTTGTGTTTTAAAATGAAAGATTATTTATTGCTTCCGATTTTAAACATTGTTGTGCCACAAACTTCACAAACTGCTTTTGTAGCCTTTTTACCATTTTTCATGGTAACTTCTTGTGCATCTTTTCCTTCTCTTTTTGTTCTGCACTTTACGCAATACATTGACATTTATGAATCACCCCCATTCGAATGAGACCAGTATAACACTGAAGTAAGATAGGCACGAAATTAACTTTTTTAAAAATATGTTTTTATCAGCTTCAATTAAAATAAATTTGCCGAAAGATCAAATAAATTCGCGATTTGTAATTTATGAAATTTTATTTTTGAAATGCTACTTGACAGGCCGTATAATTATTAGATGGAAACTAACCCCTTGATAATAATTTTATTTCTTGTCACACTATTATGGTTAGGCGGTTTGACGTTTTTTTTAGTCAAAATTTTTAAGCAGTTAACTGAGTTTAATAAAGGAATAAAACAAATTAATTTTGATTTAAATAAAGATATTGTTTCTGATATTAATAAAAAATTAAGATATTTGGAAGGACGTGAACTTACTCATATTCAAAAAGTTGGTATGATAAGATTTAATCCCTTTAATGAAACTGGAGGAGATAATAGTTTTGCAATTTCACTTCTTGATGGAGAAGCAAACGGAATTGTAATAACAGGGCTCCACAGTAGAGATAAAACTCGAATATATGCTAAAAAAATTGAAAAAGGACAGAGTAAATTTGAACTATCTAAAGAAGAACAAGCAGCGGTAAGCTTAGGAATAAGACAAAGATAATGCAGAAATTTAATAAATTAATGAAAACAAAATGGGGAATGATTGGATTTTTTGTTGTTCTTTTTGTGATTGCTGTCGGACTTTCATGGGTTTTATTCTCATTTGTATTTAAAGCAAATACTCCTGGAGTGAACAGTGCAAATGTAAATGATGCAAGAAGCAAAATTGCAAGCCTTCCAAAAACTGAACCGTGCCCTATTAATGGTGAACTTTATACTTCTGAGGAAAAATCTATCTGGAATGGACGACGTCCTGCATTTGTAATGGTTGAAAATCATGTTGATTCAAGGCCACCAAACGGGCTTTCAAAGGCTGACTGGGTATATGAGGCCGTAGCAGAAGGGGGAATTACAAGATTTGGAGCTGTATTTTATTGCGGAACTGCTGCAGGAGACGTGACTGTTGCACCAGTTCGTAGCTCCAGGGTCTACTTTATAAATAGCGCTTCTGAGTACGGAGATAGGCCGCTTTATGTACACGTAGGGGGGGCAAATGATTACGGGGCAAATGGCGGGCCAAAGCCTAACGGGGAAATTGATCCAAGAGTTGATGCTCTTGGGCTTTTGACACAAATTGGTTGGAGAATTCCTGGAGGAAATGATTATGATGCATCTTATGATGCGGGATACCCAATATTTTTTAGGAATCTTGAACGATTAGGACATCCGATTGCTATTGAACACACAATGGAAATTTCAACTGATGCACTTTATCAGGATGCCGAGAAACGAGGACTTGCCTATACTGCAAAAGACGGAACTCCTTGGACTAAAGGATTTGTTCCTTATAATTTTGTTGATGATAATAAAGCAAGCAGCCCTACTGCAACTGACATTAAGTTTGATTTTTGGAGCAGTCAGCCTGATTACAGCGTTGAATGGAAATATGATGCTAAAAATAATGATTATCTTCGATGGGATGGAGGCCAGCCTCATACTGACGGAGATTATAATAATGTACAACTTTCAGCAAAAAATATTATTGTGATGCAAGTACAAGAAACTGGGCCAGTTGATAGTGAGGAGCATATGATTGAGCAAAATATAGGAACTGGTAAAGCACTACTTTTCCAAAACGGAACAGTTACAAATATTACCTGGACCAAAAATGACAGGACAAGCAGAACAAAGTTTACTGACGGCAATGGAAAAGAAATTTCATTTGTAAGAGGAGTTACCTGGGTTGAGGAAATTCCATCAGGAAATAGTGTAAATTATAATTAGTAAAGTCTGCCCTTTTGTGTTATGATCGAGTAAATTAAATTATCATATGGCAGATCTTTCGAATATTATTACTTCAAAAGTTAGAATTGAAATTTTGGAACTTTTTTATTCCAATCCTACAGAAATGTACCATGTGCGAGGAATTGTTCGCGAAATTAATGAAGAAATTAATGCAGTAAGGCGAGAACTTACAAAACTTGAATCCGCCGGAATTATTAAAAAAGAGGCGAGAGGAAATAGAGTTTATTATTTTTTGAGAGAAGATTATGAAATGTATGGAGATTTAATCTCTATGGTAGCTAAAACTAAAGGATTGGGTAGAGACTTAATTGCAAATAAAGGCAAAATTGGAAGACCTCTTTATATTATGTTTAGCGGACGTTTTGCAAGGCATAAGAAGCGCAAAAAAGATGATGATGTTGATATTTTAGTTGTTGGAGATATTACTCTTCCGGAGCTTGCAACGTTAATTAGAGCTGAAGAATCAAGGCGAAAAGGAGAAATTAATTATACTGTGATGACAAGGGATGAACTGCTTTTTCGTAAACAGCGACGTGATCCGTTTCTTGCTGGAATACTTTCAATGAGCAGAGTTATGGTTATTGGTGATGAGGATGATTTAGTTAGCTAGATAAAATATATGTCAGAAATTGAAAAAGGATCAGAATATTCAGATCGAGGAAGATTTGAAAGAGAAAGAGCTGGTGGTGGCTCTCCAAGAAGTGGTATTGATATGTGGCTTCACTGTAAAAAAGCAATTCCGCAAGTAGATGTTCTTTCAGAACCAAGACAGAGTGAAGGACCAAGAGAGGGGTTTAATTCTGATTATAGTTGTGATGATCCGAATATTGTTAAACTTGCTAGGGAAAGCGGGCGTAAGATTGATTCTTACTCTAATAAATCTGGTAAAGTTGTTTTTGAAGCAGTTGAGATGGTTGCTGGTGGAGATTATAGAATGGAAAGAATACAGTCAGGTGTTTGGTGTGCAAAGATTAATTGTCCTTTCTTTGAACTTAGAGAGTCTTAATTCTTTTTAATAAATCTTCTTTTGTATTTTCTAATTTCTTTTCTTCAACTTCTTTAAACAAGCTTTCTAAAATCTCTCCGATTTTTTTGCTTGGTTTTAGATTTAATTCTTTCATTACATCAGTACCATTTATTTTTAAATCTTTAATTGAAAATGGCTGCTTTTGAACTTCTAATAATCTCTTTTTAAATTCTTCTGTTCGCCAACTTGTAAGCTTTGCTCCACTTCCTACTCGATCTGCAGTGCGCAAAATTAACATGTCATCCAAATACTCTGGTGTTACATTTTTTATAAATCTTCTAATTGCAGAATCAGTTTGAAATTCATTGACAGTAAATTGATGCCATCTTACTAATTTTGTTAATTTATCGGTTTCTTTTTTGGAAAATCGCAAACGATCTGCAATTTGAAAAGCGATTTTTGTGCCGGCAACTTCGTGATTATAAAAAGTGATAGTGCCGTTTTCTAATTTTTTAAAAGTTTGAGGCTTTCCAATATCGTGAATTAAAATGGCAAAATTGGTGACTGGATCTTTTGAAGTACTTGATTTTAATGCCATTAGAGAATGAGTGCCAACATCGTAAATATGATGGCGATTAGGAGATTTTTGTTCGACGCCAAACATTTTGTAAACTTCCGGCAAAATGATTTCAAGTAACATGGAATCTTTTAACAAAATTATTCCCTCATATGAATGATTTGAAGATAAAATTTTGAAGAGTTCTTCTTTTATTCTTTCTTTGGAAATTTTGGTGATCAAATTTGCATTTGATTTTATTGCATCGAGAGTTTTATTTTCTATTTTGAAATTTAATTGAGAAGCGATGCGAATTGCTCGTATCATGCGAAGAGCGTCTTCTGTAAATCTATCTCCCGGATTACCAACTGCTTTTATTATTTTTCTATCTAAATCTTTTTGGCCATTATAAATATCAATTACTTCGTAATTGTTTTTATTTTGTTTTAAAGCGAGAGCGTTAATTGTAAAGTCACGTCTTGCAAGATCTTCTTCCAAAGTTTTTCCCCATTCAACTTTTTCAGGGTGGCGAGAATCTTTGTAACCAGACTCTGTACGAAAAGTTGTAATTTCAAAAGGATCTAAATCTTTACTATTACTTGGGAAACCAACTGTCCCAAATTTGTTGTCATAATATGCATCTTCCCCTAATGTTTTTAAAATTTGATCAGGGGTTGCATTGGTTGTGAAATCCCAATCGTTGGGAATTTTTCCAGTTAATAAATCACGGACTGCCCCGCCGACAATATAAATCTCGAAATTTTCATTTTCAAATTTTGATAAAATATTTTTTACTTCTTGTGGTATATTGAAATTCATATGGCATCTCAATTATACCCTAAAAAAGTCTGGCAGATTTTAAACACTGATGAAAAAAAAGATATTGTTGATGTACTTCTTGAAAACCGTAATCTAAAAACAAAAAAAGAGAAAGATGATTTTTTTGATCCAATTAAACCAGAAGACATCAAGTTAAAAGATTTAGAAATTGATGTAAGCGAAATTAAAAAAGCAATCAAAAGAATAAATTTGGCAAAAAAAAATAATGAAAAAGTTTTTGTTTATGGAGATTATGATGCTGATGGAGTGACTGCGACTGCAATTATGTGGGAAGCACTTCATAAATTAAAAGTTGATGCAATGCCTTATATTCCTGATAGATTTATTGAAGGATATGGAATTAATAAAAAAACGCTTGCGCGGTTAAAACAGGAAAACGAAAACCTGAAAGTTATAATCACGGTTGATAACGGAATAGTAGCTTACGAAGCGATAGATGCTGCCGAAAAACTTGGGATAGATATTATTGTTACAGACCATCACGAAGCGGAAAAAAAGAAAAATAAACAAGTTTGTCATCCTGATAAAGCGTTTGCAATAATTCATACAAAAAAAATTTGCGGAAGTGCAATCTCATGGATAGTTGCACGAGAACTTGGAGTAACAACTGGACTTGAACTTGCAGGAATTGGGACAATTGCGGATCAAATGCCACTGACCGCTGCAAATAGATCTTTTGCAAAATATGGAATAGAAGCATTAAAGAAAACTAAAAGAGCAGGACTTATTGAACTACTCCACGACGCAAAAGTAGAAATGGAAAATATTTCGACTTATGAAATAAATTATATTATTGCGCCGCGAATCAATGCGATGGGAAGACTTGTACATGCAATTGAAGCGCTACGACTTCTTTGTGTAAAGGATCCTAAGCGTGCCAAAGAGTTGGCAAAATTAATTTCTAAAACAAATTCACAAAGACAAGAAATTGTGGAAAAGACAGTAGTAAGTACACAAAGAAAGATGGAAAACTTTAATGATTCGATAATTTTTTTAAGCGATAAAAATTATCATGAGGGAGTAATAGGGCTTGCAGCAGGGCGACTTGTTGAAGAGTTTTATTTACCTGCAATTGTTGTCTCTCGGGGGCGCGAATTTAGTAAAGGAAGTGCCCGCAGCATTGAAGGGATAAATATTATTGAAATGATTCGGGAACATGCTGAAATTCTTGTAGCGCATGGAGGGCACACAATGGCTGCTGGATTTACAATAAAAACTTCGAAAATTGAGGAATTTCAAAAAAGATTAAACAAAACTGCCAAAAAACTTTTAACTGATGAAATTTTACAGAGAAAATTAAAGATCGATTCTCTACTTGATTTTAAATTGATTAATTGGGAACTTGTAAAGAAAATAAAACAATTTGAACCGACTGGAAACGGAAATCCAACTCCAAGCTTTGTAACGCAAACTGTAAAAATTATTGATAAAAGATTACTTGGGAAGGATAAAACACATTTGAAATTAAAACTATCAAAGGATAGTAAATTTTTTGATGCAATTGGATTTGGAATTGCGAAAGATTTTTCAAATTTAGAAAAAGGAGATCTGGTAGATGTTTGCTATAACATTGAAGAAAATGAATGGAATGGAGTAAAAAGTTTACAATTAAGAATTAGAGATTTGAAGCAGGTTTGATTTCTTTTGTTTTTCTAATTTTCATTCCACTTGTTTCTGTTTTTATGTCCATTGTGTTTGTTCCGTCAGGATGAACATCTATATTTATCTCTAGGGATGATTCTTCACACGCTCTTCTTCTTGCTTGTAACAAGTATTCAATTTCGTTAATAGTTGTTGGTGATATTGTCTCTTTTGGCATAAAACCATTAAAAAACCTCCTTTTCAGGAGGTTAAAATTCACGCTTAACCTCCCGCTTTAAGCGAGGTGATTAATTAATGTTGGGAAAACTTTTACTGTTAACATTTCGACTGTATTTTAGCAATTGACGCGCTTTCTTGTCAATAAAATACACATGAAGTACAATACACTCATGCAGAGAACTTTGGTGAACGAGACCCTGAAAAAAGTAGGAGAGAAAGTGGAGCTTCAAGGATGGGTAAATATTGTTCGTGACCATGGGAAAATTACTTTTGTTGATCTTCGCGACCGCACCGGACTAATTCAATGTGTGGGGACAAATTTACCAAAACTTTCCAGTGAAGATGTTGTAGAGATTTTTGGAAAAGTAGTTGAACGACCTGAGAAACTTATCAATAAGGATTTGGAAACTGGAAAAGTGGAACTACAGATTGAAGAAGTAAAAATATTATCTAAAGCTCATGAACTTCCAATTGATATGGGTAAGGATGAACTTGATGTGGAGCTTCCTACATTACTTGATTTAAGAAGTTTGACTCTTCGCCACAAAAGAGTTCAGGCGATTTTTAAAGTGCAGGCAAAAATTGCAGAAGGCTTTAGGCAAAGCTCTTCGGAACTTGGTTGTACTGAGATTTTTGTGCCAACGATTTCAGCTTCCGCAACTGAAGGCGGAGCTGAAGTTTTTAGAGTTAAATATTTTGATTATAATGCATATATGACTCAAAGCCCTCAACTTTATAAACAGATGCTTGTCCCTGTTTTTGAGAGAGTTTTTACAATTGCTAAAGCTTACAGGGCTGAACCTTCAATAACAACAAGACATGTAACTGAGGCAACACAAATGGACTGCGAAATGGCATTTGTGACTTTTGAGGAACTCATGGATGCGCTTGAATTTGTAGGAAGTTCGGCTTTGAAATATGCAGAAAAAGAATGTGCAAAAGAAATGAAAATTTTTAAAGTTCCGGCTCTTAAGATTCCCAAAAAGATACCAAGATTAAAAATGCGAGAGGCGCAGGAAATTATTTTTAAGAGAACTGGAGTAGATCATAGAAAAGAGCGAGATTTGGAGCCAGAAGATGAAAGAGAAATTTGCAGATGGGCACTTGAAGAACATGATTCTGATTTGGTGACAATAACCCATTATCCAACAAAGAAAAGATCTTTTTATACAATGCCCGATCCAAAAGATCCGGAATTTTCACTTTCTTATGATTTGCTTTTTAGGGGTGTTGAGATATTAAGCGGAAGCCAGCGTATTAATGATTATCAACAACTCTCAGATGAAATTAAAAATCGAGGAATGAATCCAGCAGATTTTGAGATGTATTTGATGGCATTTAAATATGGAATGCCGCCTGAAGGAGGATTTTCATTTGGACTTGAGAGGCTTACAATGAAACTTTTGGAACTTGCAAATGTACGCGAAGCTTCGCTTTTCCCAAGAGATATGGAAAGAGTTGATATGCGCTTGTCTCTTTTGCAACCCAAAGAAAAATAATTTATGAAACTCCTGACAACGACTGCTTTTAAGGTGTTTTATGTTTTAGTTGTTGTCTCCTTTTTTATTGCCTCTTTTTTTCTGGGAGCGAAAGTTTCTGCAGAGGAAACAAATGTGAAACTTTATAATATAGGGGAAGCAAATTCGCTTCCAGTGTTGGCTCAAAGCGCTAACTTTCCGACCTTTTCTGCTGAAGGAATAATTGCGGTAGATGCTTCGTCAAACGTTACCCTTTTTGAAAAAAATGCTGATGAACCGCTTTATCCTGCTTCAACTACAAAAATAATTACTGCACTTGTAGGGCTTGATTACTACAAAATGGACGATGTTTTGACTGTGCAAGCTGCTGATCCAACAGTTGATGGGCAAAAAATGGGACTTATGGCTGGAGAACAAATGACTTTTCAAAATATGTTAAACGGACTTTTGATTTATAGTGCAAATGATGCAGCTGTCACAATTTCCGACAATTACCCTGGAGGACGGGATGCGTTTGTAAATGCGATGAATGCTAAAGCTAATGCACTTCATTTGACTAATTCTCATTTTGCAAACCCTGTGGGGCTTGATGATCCATCACAAGTTACAACTGCCCGGGATATGGTTAGAGTTTCTCAAATTGCAATGACAAATCCAATATTTTCCCAAATTGTTGGAACTAAAGAAAAAATAGTGACTGATATGAGCGGCAAATTTTCATATGATGTAAAAAATGTAAATGAACTTCTTGGGACAGTTCCCGGAGTTATTGGAATAAAAACCGGATGGACCGAAGGTGCGCGCGAAAATTTAATTAGCGAAGTGCAAAGAAACGGGCATGGAGTTTATATTGCACTTCTTGGAAGCGAAGACCGTTTTGGGGAAACAACAGAACTTATTAATTGGATTTATGGAAATTATTCCTGGCAGAATGTAGGGTATGTGCAAAAAGCTATTGGGATGGTATTAAAATGACAAAAGATAGAAAAGTAGATTTAAATAATAATATTTATACTCCATTTATAGTTTGTGAAAATGAGTGTTATTATATTTTTAGAGATGATAATAACTCTAAAATTTATGATAGTTCGGGATTATATGTAACTAGCTTAAGTAGAAGAGAAAGTTTGTTTTTGGACGTTCTAATGTCAGAATTAGATGTAAAAGTTAACAATCAGGATATTTGTTGGAGCTTGTGGAGTGATGACACGAATGAGATTAAGGTACGTAGTACAGTTAATTGCGTGCGCAGGAAATTAGATATTATTAATGATGGTTTATCTAATAAGATTGTTGCAAGGAATAATGGCTATGCATGGTCTAGTGAAGCAGCTATTGTCCGTAGTATGTTGAGGTAACTGCTGGGACATAAGCTACAAAACCGTTATCTCCTTCGAAAACTGCAACTGGCTGATAAAATTGTGTTGGACTTTGCGGATCAAAGTAGGCTAAATAAATTCTTCTGATTGTAATTTTGCCGTTTTGATTTTGACCAAGATTGGCTACGAAACCCTGACCGCTTTGTAAATTTTTTAAAGCTTGATCAGAAGTTATTAACGGATAGGTACTGAACTGTGTTGTATCAACTGGATAATAATAATATTGAGCTCCGATTATTTGTTTACCTTGATCAGTATCGCCGCTTATTATAAACCAGACATTTGCAGTTCCTGGTTGCTGTGTTACTGCAGGAAGGTCGTCGTAATCTTTTCTGAATAAATTTATTTTTGTTAAATTTGCATCCGACAGCGAAAGGGCGCTTACCAATTGTTTATTTTGGACTTTTAAATATTCCTGTGTAACCGGGCCTGAAAGATCATCTGGAAGACCAATAGATGAATTTAGGAAATTTTTTGCAGTTCCAGCTGCGTCTCCTGCTGCAGGCGGGCGGGCGGAAAGAGGAGAAGAATCAGAATTTAAGTTGTAGCCTATAGAAAAAGTTTGGTTGACGATATTTATTTGTATGGAACTTGGATTTGAAGGATTTGTAAACTGGTAAATTGTTGGGGTTATTTCATTCTGGTTACTTGAGAAGCCCATATTTGAAGCAAGAGATTTTGTATTATCAAGATCTAATAAATCAGGACGCTCACTTGGCATGTAATAAACTTTTGCCTGACTGAGCCAATCTTTGGTTGCGACTGATGGCATTTGTCCGTCTGGAGTTTGAATCGTATAGGTTAATGATGGAATATCTTTATTGGTTGGAAAAGGCAAACTTGGCAATTTACCAAAGGCAATTGTGGGCGAAGGGGGAGGAGCTGGGAAAAGGTTTTGAGCGACACCAATAAGTAATCCGAGAACAACTCGGCCAACAATAAGAAAAATAATTAAATAAATTCCGTAACGAACAATTTTTCTTGTGAGGATAGCAGTTTGGGTTAAAGATGCCATATTCACCTTAATTATAATATAATTGTGCTATGAAAGTCAGAACTAGATTTGCGCCAAGCCCAACTGGAAATTTACACATTGGCGGACTTAGGTCAGCTCTTTATCCGTATGCTTTAGCGAAACGTAATGGCGGAGATTTTATTTTGAGAATCGAAGATACAGATAAAAAAAGAGAGGTTCTCGGCAGCAAAGAGAAAATTGGCGAAAACTTAAAACTTTTTGGAATAAGTTGGGATGAATATTATGTACAAAGCGAAAGATTAGATATTTATAAAAAAGCTGCAGAAAAATTAATAAAAGAAGGGCATGCATTTTATTGTGACTGTAAAGCGCGAAACGCAAAGACTGAAGGATTTACAAAAATACTTCGTGATCCATGCAGGGATAAAAATAAGACAAGCGGAGCAATTAAATTAAAAGTTCCTGAGAATGAAACTGTGAGTTATCACGATTTGGTTTTGGACAAAAATATTTCCTGGGATACAAATGATGTACAGGATGCAACACTTTTGAAATCAGATGGATATCCGACATATCACCTTGCTGCAATGACTGATGATTTGGAAATGAAAATAACACATGTACTTCGCGGACATGACTGGATGCCTTCGACTCCAATTCATTTATTGGTTTATAAATATTTGGGCGGACAAATGCCAGAACTTGGGCATTTGACTGATATTTTAGATCCAGAAGGAGGGAAACTTTCAAAAAGAAAAGGAAGTACGTCTGTCGAAGGATTAATTGCCGAAGGATATTTGCCTGGGGCAATACTTAATTTTATTATGCTTCTTGGATGGGCACCAAAAGATAATAAAGAATTATTTACACTTGAAGAATTTGTTAAAGCTTTTGACGTAAAAGGATTGCAAAAATCTAATCCTGTTTTTAATCGTGAGAAACTTGATTGGTTTAACGGACAATATATTCGTCAATTTTCAGATGATGAATTGAAAATAAAACTGCAAATACAAAACTCAAAATTCGCAGAACTTTCTGAAGATAAACAATTAGCAATAACTGGTTTGCTTAAAGATAGAATTGTGAAATTAACAGATATAAATAATTTTGCAAAGTTCTTTTTTGAGACTCCTGAAATTGATAAAAATTTATTTGGAGAGAGTTACAAAGAGCATTTGAAAATGGCAATTAATGTAATTGAAAATATTAAAGATTTTGATTTGGAAAACCTTAATAATAAATTGATGGATGCAATAAAGACAAATAATTTTAAAACTGGAGATTTCTTTATGACACTTAGAATTGCTATTACAGGGCAGAAATTTACACCGCCAATTAATGACTCTATAATAATTTTAGGGAGAGAAGAAACTTTAAAAAGACTTAAATCTTCCTTATAAAATGTCTAAGAAACTGCCTTCACAAACATATCATGATCTTGATATTGAATTTGTAAGAAATAAATTAAAGCTTAAAGCCATTAATGAAAGAGCAAAACTTTTTGAACGCCATCCACAAGCTACAAAATTTTTAGGAACTGCTGCAATTGCTTCGACTTTGTTTTTAACTGCCGGAAAATTTGCCAGTTTGCCGCCTGCAGATATTCCAATAGCCCATGCAGATGGCGCTGTTTCAGAAAGCGGAAATCAAGTTTTACTTTCGACTTTAAAAGCTATACTTCCTGCTAAAGTTTCTCCTCTTACTGCAGACCAAGAAAATAAATTGGCAACTTTGTTTAAAAGTGTAATCGGGATTTCTGCAAAGGCGAATCTTGAAGGAGAACACTTGAATACAACATATGGACTAATTGGAGCTGAACAACATTTGAGGCGTTATCCTGGAGATACAATTTCTCAGCACGCTGATGCAACTGGGCCGTATGATGAAGGAATGGCGCCAGGACTTGGAGCTTGGGGGTATTTTGCGCCAAGTAAAGATAAATTGACACCAGACTTAGTTGAAGATGAAAAATGGTATGCAGTCGTACAAACACTTTATTTGCCTGATTGGGATAAAAGAACTGTATATTTGAGGGATTGGTATAAATACCGAAAAGTTTTAATTGTTAATACGTTAAATGGAAATGCAGTGGTAGCGGACATTGCAGATAGCGGGCCCGCAAGCTGGACCGGGAAAAGTTTTGGAGGAAGCCCTGCTGTGATGAATTCACTAGGCGGTGCAAAATATAAAGTGGGGCCTGTAGTTTTGTTTTTTGTTGATGATCCAGATAACACTATTCCTCTTGGTCCAGTAGATTACAATAATGTTATAAATAATTATGCAATTAAATCTATCTAAAATTGAAAATCTGATTAAAAATTCAGCTCTTTCTCAAGAAGAAAAAGAAGAGCTTTGGAAAATTGTTGATGAGATAATTCATCACAGAATAATGGGATGTGTGCTTGATAATTTACCAAACGAACATCATGAAGAATTTTTGACAAAGTTTGAAAAGAAATATTTTGAGAGCGAAGCTATAAGCTATTTGGAAGAAAAATGCGGACTAGAAATTACAGACAAAATGAAATCAACTCTAAGCGAAGTTGAAGAAGAAATATTAAGTGAAATTAAAAGTTAAACTCGGCGCCGAGTTAATAAACTTTATTTTTTCATCATGAACATTCCCCAAAGAGAATATACACCTGAAAGTCCTACAAGAATGTAAATGATTTGTACAAGTGCTGGCCAAGCGCCAAAAAGCATTTGAACAAGATCTACATTTGCAAGGCCGACTAATCCCCAATTTAAGGCTCCTACTGTAACTAATACCCAGGAGACCATCATTAAGGTGTCCATTTTCATACCCATTTTTACTGAACTACTTGAATTTCTTTTTGCCATCTAAATCACCCCCGACTATGCTTGGGGCTATAACCCCTTACATTTTAAGTATTTGCTTAAAGATAACTTAAAGTCAAGAGGGTTTTGATATAATACAGATATTGCGGAATCGTCTAATGGTAAGCAAAGCTTGCACATTATCCGATTCCGAATAATGCGGAATCGTCTAATGGTAGGACACATCCCTCTGGAGGATGGTATCTTGGTTCAAATCCAGGTTCCGCAGCAGATGTTATACTGAAGTGTGGAAAAAATATTTGCTGTATTTTTTTTGTTTCTATTTTTAATTTTAAGTAAAAATTTTTCTGTATTTGCACAAACTGTAAATGACACTGTAAATGTTGATTTCTCTCAGCAAATTGCGACTGGATATTCTTCTATTTTTGGCGTGACGCAAACTCCTGACGATGCAAACAGTATGAGCATTTTACAAAATGACGGAGTGACATTTGTACGGCAAGATCTTTCCCTTGATACTTTTGTAACAAGCGCTGATCCAAACACTTGGGATAAAGGAAGCGAGAATTATATTGCTAATAAATTTTTGCAGGCAAAAGCACACAACATGAAAACTATGATGATTATTGATTACACGCCAATATGGCTTTCTTTTAACGGGCAAACAAATGGAGTGCCAAATAACTGGACAACCTGGGAAAGTATTGTAAAAAATACACTTACTTATTTTAAATCTCAAAATGCACTTCCTGACTATTATGAAATTTGGAATGAACCAGGAGACGCTTACCAAGATCAATTTTTTGATGTGACAAATAGCGGAATGACTAAAAATCAGGCATATGATTTGCTTTATTTACATTCATGGAATGCGATAAAAGCAGTTGATACAAACGGAAAAATAGGAGGACCTGCTGATTATCAGCCTGATTCTGCTGTGACAAATATCACATATATGTAAGTGATTCCCAAATCAATCAGAAAATAGATTTTCTTTCATATCATTTTTATGACCAGGTACATGAATATATTATTGAAAGTTCACAATTTTTTGGACTTCCAACTGGAACATCTTCAATTGTCCCAATTAAAAACTTATTAACACAGATGGCAAGAACAGACATTCCAATAGTGCTTTCTGAATATAACTATACATGTTGCGGCAGAAGCGGAAGCGTTGGAACGAAAGAATCAATTACTTGGGATGCTAAAAATTTTATTGATTTAGAAAGTCAGGGAGCGATTGCGGGAGGATATTTTACTGGAATTGATTTGGTTGGCGAGCCTGAAGCGCATATTTTTAAACTTTTTAGTAAAGATTTGGGGCTTGGAAATGGAAACAGTAAGGTATATAAAACAACCTTGACAAATTTTCCAAATTTAAATGCTACTGCGGCCATCAATAATAGTGGTCAGAGAGTGCTTATGTTTTCAAATAGTACAGCGAATAATGAAAACTTAAATATAAGTTTGAATAACACAGGATTTTCCGGAAGTTATACTGCAAATATTTATCTTGCTAATTTAAATAATGATCCTGCAAGCGTTAATTCTACACAAAATATAAATTTTAGTAATGGAAATTCTAATTTTAATTAAATATTCCACCTTGGAGTGCAGAAGGAGTTGTTTTTGCAAAAAATTATGATGGAACTGATTATGTAATTTGGCTTAGTCATTTCGGACAACACACAACACTTGGAAGAAACACTGGTGATTTTAACGGAGACGGAATTGTAGATAATGAAGACTATACTATTTGGTTAAATAATCGAACTAATTAAAACGAGTTGCTAAAGGAATAAAATTATTTGTTGTGATATCAAACCAGTAAGAAACATCTTTGGTTCCTGTATTTGCATTTACAATTAAATAAATTGCTGATGCCCAACCGGTTACGTCTTGTAAAGTATAAGTCGGAAATTTCTCAGAGAATTTTTGAGTAATATTTAAATCTTGCGGTTCTAAATAAAAATTAATTATGCTTCCTGTATCTTCTCTAATAAAAACATGTTTATCGTCGATTGACCAGGTGTTAAAAGGAATTGAAAATTTTCCGGAACTTACTTTTGTGAAATTTAATTTGTCACTTGAAAAGATGTATATATTTTTATTTTGAGTCATTGTTAGTGTTGCGTTTCCGTCTGGAGAAATCATGGAAGTTGTTATGATAATTGGCGCTGGACTACTTGGAAGAGAAACATCTGCTAATACTTTGCTGCTTTGGAAATCTTTAATATACAAAGCGATTGCTCCAATTGAAGTAATCATAATTGTTAGAATTAAAATTTTAGATATTTGCTTGCCCATAAATAGTCACTAACGTTTTTGAAACTGACGGATCTTCCACCCAATTGTATAATTTTTCTGCATCAACGGTTCGCATGTTTATACAACCATGGCTCATTGGATGACCGAAATTGTCATGCCAGTAAGCTCCATGCAGCGCAAACCCATCGCCTTCTGGGACGTCACCGCCTGCAAAAAACATAGTGAAAGGAACATTTGGTAAATCATAATAATCTGCCCCTTCTCCGCCCGTCATTCGAGTCGCGCGAACTTTTTCCCAAATTGTAAAATCTCCTGTTGGAGTCGGATGCCATTTCCCTGAAGAAATAACTGCTTGCATGAAAAGATTATTTCCTTGATAGGCATATAAAGTTTGAGTTGTTAAATCGACATAAATATGTTTTTCGCCGACGCCTGTTTCATCACCTAAGACTTTTTTATCAGTACTTAAATCAATTTTTGGAGGAATAATTTTTTGTCCATCGAAAGTACCAATAGCATTGTTTTCTACATTGACGTTTAAATTTTTAATGCAGCTTACTGAATTAGCACAAAAAGAATTTGCTGGAGCTGGTTTTGAGAGGTAAAAAATTGCGAGTAAAGGGATTAAAAGGAGAAAAAGGTATTTGGCAGGGAGTTTCATAATTAATGATACAATTAAATCCATTTTATGAAAAGAGGGTTTAGGGTTAATTTTGTATAGAAATGGAGAGAGAAGCGGAAAAATTAGCTGCGTTTTTAAATAGAGTAAGATTGTAATATGAAAGATTTTGAATTAGCCGACCAAAATGGAGAAATCCATAAATTATCTGATTATAAAGGCAAATGGGTTGTTCTTTATTTTTATCCAAAAGATGATACTCCTGGATGCACTAAAGAAGCATGTAGCTTTCGCGATAGTTTTCGTGAAATTCAGAAAATGGGAGTACAGATATTGGGAATTTCAAAAGACAGCGTAAAATCTCATAAGAAATTTGCTGAAAAATATAATTTAAATTTTCCAATTTTGAGTGATGAAAGTTTAAGTGTTATTAAAGCATATGATGCCTGGGGAGAAAAGAAATTTTTGGGAAAAACTTATGAAGGAATTTTTAGAATTACTTATTTGATTAATCCAAAAGGAGAGATTTATAAGAAATATGAAAAAGTAAATCCTTTGACACATGCAAGTGAAATAATTCGCGATCTTAAATCAGTAATTGTTTAAAGTTTGTAGCTGCCTTGCGACATCTTTTAAAATAATAATTGTTAAAACAATACAAATAACTCCAATAATTTTATGAGTTTTAGTTTTTTCTTTAATAAAGTAAGAGTTGTTTTTGCCAAGTTGTTTCAAGCGGTTTTGGTCTTATACTCGCCCCACAGTTGAAACAAAAATAATCTGTGGGGCGTACCGCCACATGACATTTTGGGCAGATACTTTCCATAAAAACATTTTATAACATTTATGGAGTAGGTGTTGGTGTTGGGCTTACTAACGGTTTTGTTCCTTTAAAATGCCCTCGCCACATTCTGAATCCTCCAAAACCAATTGTTTTTGGATCAATGTTTTGGCTTTTAAGCCAAGCTTGAAAATCAGACGGTTTTGGTTTGTTTGCTAATTCATTTAAAATTGCAGTTTCCTCATTACTGGTAATTTTGCCAGCTGAAACTAATTTATCTAATCTTCCCTTTAGCATGTTTTGCTTTTGAGTTTGCATATAAGAATTAATTTCATCTTGTACATCAGTTTGATTTAAATTAAATTTTTGGGCAATTGCCTGGGCGAGACCGGAAAAGGGATTAGTGGTTTGTGCGTTTACATTTGGCACCCCCAAAACTGTTAATCCAACAATTCCAGTTGCCCCGACAAGAACGATCGGTAGTATTAATTTTTTATTCGTATTAATCACCTCTTTTCTTTATATATGTATAATAAAATAACAGTCTGAAATGATGCTTAAACGAATTGGTTTTATTGTTTTGATAGTTCTTTTTTTAGTGCTTGCTGTTTTTTTATATGCTACAAAAAACCAGAAAACAATTCCTGAAGTTGTTAATAATATAGTACAACCCACTCCAAGCAACATATTACAAATTGCACATATGAGAGATCAAAATTACCCAGGAAGCTCGATTACTATTTCACAAACTTTATCAGCCGGAAGTAATTACAAAAGATATATTGCATATTATTACAGTGATAATTTAAAGATTTATGGACTTTTAACTGTTCCAAATTCTACAAAACCAATCGGAGGATTTCCGGCAATTATTTTTAATCATGGATATATTACTCCGCAACTTTATACACCAGACGGGAATTATGTTGCTTATGTTGATGCTTTAACAAAAGCTGGATATGTTGTCTTTAAACCGGATTATCGGGGAAACGGAAAATCGCAAGGCGATTATGGCAGCGAGTATTTTTCCAGGAATTATGATATTGACGATCTTAATGCTATCGCGAGTATAGAAAAGTTTGATGAAGTCAATCCCGGAAAAATTGGAATTTGGGGGCATTCTATGGGAGGGCACATTACACTTATGGACTTAGAAATAGCTAAAAATATTAAGGCTGCTGTTATTTGGGGAGGAGTTGTGGGGAGTTATAATGATATTTTGTATAACTGGCAAAATAGAGTTAGTTATCAACCGGATGCGGAGGATTTACGGCTTCGAAATCAAGGGTCGGAGGATTTGGTAAATATGTATGGGACTCCAACACAAAATCCAAGCTTTTGGAATTCAATTGACCCAACTACGAATTTAAATTATATAAATACCCCCTTACAAATTCATGTTGGAGCAGCCGATAATCAAGTCCCTCCAGACTTTGGTGAGAATTTATACAATGATTTAAAAAGTTTGGGAAAAACTACGGAATTTTATTCATATCCGGGAGCAAATCATGATATTTCATCTCCGAGCTTTGAAACTGCAATGGCGAGAACCATTAGCTTTTTTGATAAATATTTGAAATAATACTTTATATCTTATGAACAAATTATTAATGTTTGGGGGAATTGTTTTGGGAGTTTTGTTTATTTTAATTTCGATTTTATATTTTATAACTCCTGCGAATCATTTGCCGCATTTTATTCCTGGATATTCGGCTTTATTAACGAGACATCATTTTACTCACGGAATTGGAAGTTTGTTTTTGGGGCTTCTTTGTTTTGCATTTGCCTGGTTTAGTGGAAAACCAAAGACAAAATAACTCCAACGATAACACAATAAATTCCAAACGGCCAAAGCTTTTGTGTCTCAAAATATTTGGTTAGAAATTTTACTGAAAGGAATGCGCAAAGGCCTGCGAAAAATGCTCCAACTAAGCTTATGGGCAAATTGATTGATGCGATGTCTGGAAGTTTTACTAGAGTTGCCCCTGCAATTATTGGTGTTGCAAGTAAAAATGAAAACCTAGCTGCGTCTTCATGATCAAGACCTGCTATAAGCCCTCCTGTCATTGTTGAGCCAGTTCTTGAAAAACCAGGAATTAAGGCAAGGCATTGCATAGCTCCGACAAAAATACCTTTTCCCCAGGTTAGTTTTGCAGGAATTTGATGAACTTTTCTTTGTAAATAATCTCCAAGAAGAAGCATGAGACCGTTTAAAATTAAAACTATTGAAACTATTGCTGGAGCTGCAAATAAATTTTTTAAAGTATCCTGAAATAAGATACCTAAAATTCCTGCGGGAACGGTTGCAACAATTAAAAGCCATGCCATTTTAGCGTCTTTGTCGTCATCTCTAATCTCTCGGCGAGATAAACTTCTTAAAAACCCTTGAATTATTTTTAACCAGTCTTTCCAAAAAAATAAAAATAAAACGATAGCTGTTGCGGTATGGATTGCGACCAGAAAAGTTAAAAAATATGAATCGTTTTGGTTAATATTCCATCCTAAAAGTTTGGGTAATACAACGCTATGACCGAGACTTGAAATGGGGAAAAGCTCTGTGATTCCTTGCAAACTTCCTAAAATAATTGCTTGAAAAATATTTATCATTATTTAAAGATATCATTATATAGAGATGATAATTCTTTTAAAGACCTTTCGGTCGGCCAATTAATAAAGCTATCGCCATATTCTCGTATAATAATTGGTATTGATAAGTGATAAAGACTATCCATTAATTGAGGTCTTCTTGGTAAGTTGTTTGTTTTTATATGTTTGTCTATCATCCAGGATAAAATTCCATAATAAGCTGCCTCTTTTAGAATAAATGAATTTGTATCAATCGGAATATGTTTATCAGGAAATGCTGTGAATGTTCTTGCTAATTCTAAAACATTAGCTGATTTTTCTAACTCCTGCTTAATAATATTTTGGGCAGCTGTCCAATTATTATCGCCAATTAATCTTTTTGCTTTTTGATATTTACTTTCTATTTTAAATATTTTTCTAATTCTTGATTCATCTATATTATCTAAATGGTCTAATGTCTGATTTGTAGCTTCTTGTAGACTTGTGAACTCTAAAACTGGTTCGTTTCTTTCTGCCGACATATGTTTAACTATTGTATAATTTAAGGGTGAAAATTTCAAAAGTTTTGAGTTGCTGAAGTTGGACTTTTTATTTTAATTACTGCTTTGGAATTTATTTTTCCTCAGAAAAAGAAGTAGGAATTTTCTTAACTATTTTTTTTGAAACAGCGCCTGCAAATAGTCTTATTGCTGGTCTATTTTCTTTTTCATAAATTATTTGAACACCTAAAATTTGTTTGCAACTTGGACAAATTAACTCTTTTAAATTTAAATTAATATTCTGATCATTGATAGTTCTGTCTAAATACATTCTTTTTAAAATTCCTGGTCCGTCTTTTTGATAATAAGCTATATGTTTATTACATCTGGAACAGTAAATATCTAAAAGTTTTGAATTGCCTCCTCTGATTTTTTGATATCTATCCTTTTTAAATTTGAAAGACATAGATTGAAGTATATCAATTTTGTGGAGACTGGAGCGAGCAGAGCTCCTCCAAATCTCCACTTGTAAAATTTAGTATCCTGCTGGACTTGCTGCTGGTGTGCCTGATGGACGAGGTCCGCCAAACATTCCCGCGTTTCCAATTTGAACATTAGTTGCTGTAACTGAACCGTCTGAATTGGTTGTACCAAAAATGGTAACTTCCTGGCCAGTTGTTAAGTCAGCTGCAGTTCCTGCTGTTGTTTTTGCAATCATTGCAGAACTTCCAAGAATGATAATTTTTGTACTACCGTCGCTTAATTTGACTGTAATACTATTATTATCTGCACTTATGATTTGACCGCGTACTGCCATACCATTTGCTCCGCCATTTGCACTTCCAAACCTTCGGGTTGCGCCGTTTCCTTCGGCTCCGCCGCCGAAATTAGCTGCAAATTGACTTCTTGCTGTAGTTGCTTTACTTTCCTGATATTTCATACCGCCGAAAAAACCTGCTGCTCCTCCAATTACTAAAGCTATTACTCCAACAATTATTAAATTTTTATTTTTCATAATTATCACCCCCATTCGACTACGCTCAGGGCTGTAGTCTATTCGTATCTTAAGGCTTCGATTGGTTGCAGAGACGCTGCACGGCGCGCTGGATACCAGCCAAACAAAACGCCAATGCAGGCTGAAACTGCAAAAGCAATAAGAATCGAAGGAAGAGAAATGAAAAAGACAGAATTGTTTATTTTTGAATAGAGAAAAGATGCCATTACTCCAAGAACTATTCCTAAACTTCCGCCTGTGAAAGTTAAAATAATTGATTCAATTAGGAATTGTTGGATAATAATAGATTTTTTGGCGCCGAGAGCTTTTCTTAAACCAATTTCTCGAGTTCTTTCAGTTACTGTTACTAACATGATATTCATAATTCCAATTCCACCAACAATTAATGAAATTGCTGCGATACCGGCAAGAAGAGTGGTGAATGTACTTGTAGCTGCTGTAGCTGTTCCTAAAATATCTGCTTGTGACAAAATTGTAAAATCTGCTTTTGTTGGATCATCAATTTTATGGCGAGTAAGCAATAAATAACCAACTTCATTTTCCGCAGCTGTCATGACATCGCTTGATTTTGCCTGAAGAGAAATGGCGCTTAAATAATTTTCGCCGAAAATTTCTTTTTGGGCAACTGAAAGGGGAATATAAATTACATCATCCTGATTATTAAAACCTGTTCCACCTTTACTTACTGTTTCACCTGTAATGGTAAAAATCTGGCCTTTGATTCTTATTTTTTGGCCAACTGGATCGCTGCCATCTGTAAAAATGTTGCTTGCAGCAGTTGGGCCGATAACTGCATCTTTACTTTGATTTGAAACTTCGTCTGAAGAAATAAAATTTCCTTCCTGAATTTGAATATTATGAACTCCTGCATATGTATCTGTCACTCCAATTATTTGAGTGTTGCTATTGTTTCCAGCTGTTGAAACTTGTGACCTTCCTGATAATTCTGGAGAAACTGTCTGTACATCTAAGACTGTTGGATCTGTTGCAATTGCAGTTGCATCATCGTTTGTTAGAGTGGTACTTCCGCCTGCAGCTCCACGGACAAAACCAGTTGTTGCTGCTCCTGGCTGGACTGTAAGCAAATTAGCTCCAAGAGATTGGATTTGAGACTGAATTGCTTCCTGAGAAGCCTGACCCAAAGAAACTAATGCAATAACAGAACCAATGCCAATAACAATTCCAAGCATAGCAAGACCTGTTCGGAGTTTATTTATAAATAGTGTGCCGATTGCTTCTTCTATAAGTTTAAATTGGAAATTGTTTTTCATATTTATATGCTATCGTTTTCTACTTTTAATTTGGCTATTTTTTGTTTTGCATTTTTCTTATCTGAAATTAATTTTCCGTCTTTAATCATGATTACCCTTTTGGCATGTTCTGCAATATCGGGCTCGTGAGTAATCATGACGACTGTGTGACCTTCATTATTTAATTTTTGGAAAATTGCCATAACTTCTTCTGCCTGATTACTTGCAATGTTTCCAGTTGGCTCATCTGCAAGAAGAATTGCAGGATTATTTACAAGAGAACGAGCAATTGCGACACGCTGCATTTGACCGCCCGATAATTGATTACTTGTATGACTAAGCCTATTTCCAAGACCAACAAGAGTAAGATATTTTGCTGCAATTTCTTTTGCTTTTTCATCTTCGACGCCAGCATAAAACATTGGCAACATTACATTTTGTAAAGTAGTGCGCCTTGGAAGTAAATTGAAGGCCTGGAAAATAAAACCAATTTTGCGGTTTCGAATGCTTGCCAATTCGTCATCTGTTAATTTACTTACTTCTTCGCCATCGAGGATATAGCTTCCTGATGTCGGAGTATCAAGCGCTCCAATAATATGCATTAATGTTGATTTTCCAGAACCTGAAGGACCCATGATAGCGACAAATTCTCCTTTTTGAATGTCAAAGGAAATATTGTCTAAAGCGACAGTTTCCACTACCCCTGTGTTGTAGATTTTTGAAATTTTGGAGAGATGAATGATCGGAGATGTTGCCATTTAACCTCCTCTCGTGAAGACTCTGACATTGCCGCCTCCAGCCGCTCCGCCAAATCCTCCTACACCACCCCTGTTGCCGCTAAATGGAGAAGTTGTGTTTCCTGTACTTGTACTTGCAGATGGATTGATGATAGCTGTGACAACTGTGTCGCCTTCGTTTACTCCGCTATCAATTTCAGTATCAGTGTCGGAAGCTTCGCCAATTGTTATTGGTACAAAGTCGAGTTGACCGTTTTTAAGTTCCCTGACAACTTTATTTCCTCCTTGAGTTGTTATTGCAGAAGTTGGAACTGTAATTACATTATCTTTAATATCTGTGATAATACTTGCCTCAACTGTCATGTTTGGCAAGATTGAATCTGATCCGCTATCAAATTGGATAGTTGCAGGATAATTTGTAACCCCAGAGCTTGTTGTTCCTAATTTATTAATGCCGGCAACAACTCCTGTAAAAGTCTGGTTTGCAATTGAATCAAAAGTTAAAGTTACTTTTTGGCCTGCCTTCACTTTATCAACGTCAGCTTCTGCTATTGAGACAGTAGCGACAGGATTTCCTGGAGTTTCAACTGATGCAACAGTTACCGAACTTGTGGAATTTCCTGAACTACTTGTGGTTGTAGAATTGGTAATTGCCATTCCCGGAACAACTGTAATATTTTGAATAGTTCCTGAGACTGGAGCAACAATTGTGGAAGATGCTTGTTGATAAGCAATACTTGCATTAGTTAAATTTGCTTGGGCAGAACTAATTGAATTTTGGGCGTTATTAAAATTGCTTTGGGCGGCAAGCCATGCATCATTTTCCTGAATATATGTTGGATCAGTTGTTGCAAGTCCTCTTGCGACTGCATCGTTTATAAATTTTTGATTTGCGCTAAATTCAGATGCTTGTAGTGTGTAGTAACTTGCGTTTGCTGAAGTTACACTATTTTGAGCTGATAAATAAGATGAGTAAGCTTGGGCTTCTCTTTGCTGGCCAGTTGCATCTAAAGTGATATTGAATAATTTTTGGCCTTTTGTAACCTGATCTCCTTCTTTTACATAAACTTTATTTACCTGGCCGTTTGCGGTTGATGTGACATCGATATTATTGGTTGCAACAATTGTTCCTGAAGCTGTGACGCTTGAGATTAGCGTACCTCGAGTTGCTGTTGCTGTTTCATAAGTAACTTTATTTGCGCCGCTTCGCGAGCGTGTGAACACGAAAACTGCAATTATGATTAAAGCAAGAACAACAGCAATGCGCTTGTGAGAAAGAATCACGTTTTTGATGCGATTTATCATATTTCAAGTATAGTATGAAATGGAATACTGAAGAGAGGCTGAATAGAGTTTGTGTTATAATAAATGATGTTTAAGCTTCCTGAACTTCCATATGATTATAGCGCTTTAGAACCTTTTATTGACGAGGAAACAATGCATTTGCATCATGATAAGCATCACCAAGCATATGTTGATAATTTGAATAAAGCGCTTGAAGGAAAAGATGAATTTTTAAATATGGATGTAAAAGAATTATTAATAAAACTTGATCTGGTACCTGAGGATATTCGGACAAAAGTGCGAAATAACGCAGGAGGACATGCAAACCATACGATGTTTTGGAAAACATTAATCCCAAATAAAGATTTTAAGAATATTGATGGAGAACTTAAAAAAGCAATTAATGAAAAGTATGGAAGTTTTGAAAAATTTCAGGAGGAATTTACAAATAAGGCTCTTGGGAGGTTTGGAAGCGGCTGGGTTTGGCTACTCACTGATTTATCAATAGTTGATACTCCAAATCAGGATTCGCCATTAATGGAAAGTGAGAGAGCGATTTTAGGCTTGGATGTTTGGGAACATGCATATTATTTGAAATATAAAAATGTTCGAGCTGATTATATAAAGGCTTGGTGGAATATTGTGAATTGGGAAAAAGTGTCGGAATATTTTAAGCAAAAGCCGCTTTGACTATGTCTTCTTGGCGAAGTGTTAAATGGGTTTGTTGATATAATCCTTTTATTGTTTTTTCTCTAAGTGGTTCTCCGATTTTCATTTCTGTTATTTTTTTATCTTTTTGTACTGCGCCTTGATGTTCGTAAAAACTTGTTCCGGTCTTTTGTTTTGTGGTGTCTCCTATGTATATTTCTTTAACATTATTCATTTCCATAACACCACATCCAATTGCCCACAATAGTGTTCCTAGATGTTTGCCTTGATATTGGTCTGAAATTTCAAATGCGTTTATGGGATTTGTTGATTTTAATTCTTTTATGCCTTTTGAAATTGGTGTGGGTAAGTTATCAAAATTATCTTGATCTATTCCTGAGTAAATTGAAAAAGTTGCTTGAGCTTCAGCTGGGTCGTCATAAAAAATACGAAAATCCGCATGGCCAACTACCCCTTCTTGGTCAAATAGAATTATTGAATAATAGTTTCCAAAACCTTCTCGTTGTGGAGTTCTAATACATCCGATTAAAAATTCATTATTTAAGTCTATTAGGTCCGTAGACTCTATCTTTCTATCTTTATGGATAAAATTAAATTTATTTTCTATACCGATAGTCTCGAAAGATGTTGTTGAAGAATTGGATTCTCTTTTTGGTTCATTAGGCACTATTTATTATACAATATGGTTATGATCTTACTGATTGATAAACCAAAGGGGTGGACGAGTTTTGATGTTGTTGCGAAAGTTCGTGGCATTCTTCATGAGAAAAAAGTGGGACATGCGGGGACGCTTGATCCAAATGCTACAGGACTTTTGATAGTTGCAACGGGAGCTGATACTAAAAAAATAGGAGAGCTTACAAAAAACACAACTAAAACTTATGAAGCTGAAATAGTTTTGGGTAAAATTTCTTCTACAGATGATGTTGATGGTGAATTAACTCAATTCGCACAGCAAATTGTTGAGCCACAAGAACAGGAAGTCAAACAAATACTTAAAAATTTTGAAGGAGAGCAAATGCAAATGCCGCCAAAATATTCTGCAATCCGAGTAAATGGCAAGAAAGCTTATGAGCTTGCAAGGCAGGGCGGAGATGTGAAATTAGAACCAAGAAAGGTTACTATATATAGTATTAAATTACAGGATTACAAATATCCCGTACTTAAAATTACTTGTGAAGTTTCTGCTGGAACATATATACGAAGCATTGCAAGAGATTTAGGAGAAAAACTTAAAACTGGAGCTTATCTTAATGAATTAAGGAGGACGCAAATTGGACAATATTCGGCCCAAAAAGCAATAAGCCTACAAGAACTGCAGCAAATGCAGACAAAAGAACAGCTGCCGCACTAACATCCTTTGCAACTTTAGCTAAATGTGAATAATTGGGGCTAATTTTGTCAACAACTTTTTCAATTGCGGTATTTAATAATTCTAAAATAATTACAAGAAAAATTGTCAGGATTAACAAAGCGAATTTTTCAACAGATAACTTAAAAATAAAACCTAAAATTAAAGCAAATATTCCAACGATTGTGTGAAATCTGAAATTTGGTTCGTTTTGAAAAGCTTCTTTGATGCCATTTCCTGCATAACCAAAACTTTTTAAACCACTGTGGCGGGCACTCATGATAATATTATATATCATGCAGGACGAATTGATTACATTTCTTGCCAGTTTTTTGATTTGGATTATGTTTGCTCTTCTTGTTGTTCTTTGGTTTATAGACGGAAAAATTAAAAAAGAACAAGTTGTACACGCTCTTCTTGCAAGTTTTATTGCTTTTACAATTGCTGAAATATTAAAGAGAGTTTTTAATACACCAAGGCCATATGATGTTAACCATTTGGCAACTGAAGTTGTTGCACTTCCAAGTGATCCTGGATTTCCGTCGGTACATGCTACGGTCGTTTTTGCGCTTTCGATTACAATTTGGTTGCATGATCATAAAGTAGGTTTGATCTTTATAATTTTGGCAATTTTAGTTGGATGGGCGAGAGTTGCTGCAAATGTGCATTATCCAATAGATATAATGGGCGGAGCAATTATTGGAAGTATTGTCGCACTTCTCATAGAAAAGATTCACTTGACAAGGTAGCAATCGCAATGTTAGACTGCTAACAACTTATGGCAAACGATACTAATAAACTTCGTTTTCAAAGAACTGTCCCTGTAGTTGCGATTCGTGATAGCGTGGTTTTTCCTCATACTGATTCCATACTTTCTTTTGGGCGAGCAAAATCAATTGATGCAGTCAATGCTGCGTTTCAAGATGACAAAATAATTGCAATTTTTAATCAGAAAGATCCAAATGTAACTGACCCAACCCCTGAAGATTTATACGAAATTGGAACTATTGCGACAGTTACTCAAATGATGAGCACTGATGATGAAATTCATGCGATGATTAAAGGGCAAGCAAGAGTTCGCCTTGATGAAGTGCTTGCAGAGGAACCTTATTTTATTGCAAAAGTTTCAGAATTAAGCGAAACAGATATTAAAACAGATGAGGTAACTGCACTTTCAAATCAACTTTATGACATTTTCAAAAGAGCTGTAAATCTTGGAAAAGGAGTAGAAATTACAACTGTGATGAAGATTCTTTCTGGAAATATTGAGCCAATAGAACTAGTTGATAGTGTTTCATCTCTTCTTGATGTGAAATCTGCTGAAAAACAAAAAATATTAGAAATTCTCTCTGTAAAAGACCGATTTAAAAGAGTTATTGAATTAATGGGGCATGAAGTAAATGTTCTTGATCTTGAAAAAACAATTTCAATGAAAACCCAAAAGAAATTGGAAGATCAGATGAAAAAAGCAATGCTTCGCGAGAAGAAAAGAGTAATTGAAGAAGAGCTTGAAGGCGGAGATGAAGATAGCGATCTTAGCGAATTGAAAGAATACAAGAAAAAAATTAAGGCAGCAAAAATGCCAAAGGAGACTGAAAGCAAGGCTCTTAAGGAATTGAAAAGACTTGAGCAGATGTCTGCAAATAATCCAGAATCTGGATATGTTAGAAATTATTTAGACTGGCTTGTTGAGATGCCTTGGAGCAATTCTTCTCCAAATAATGTTTCAGTCAAAAAGGCAGGCAAGATTCTTGATGAAGAACATTTTGCAATTGATAAAACTAAAGAGAGAATTTTGGAATATCTTTCTGTCATGAAAATGAAAGAAAAAGCAAAGAAAGCTGAAGATTCACAACCAACAATACTTTGCTTTGTCGGGCCTCCAGGAGTCGGTAAAACATCGATTGGAAAATCTATTGCAAAAGCGTTAGGGCGAAAATTTGTCAGAGTTTCTTTGGGAGGAATTCGCGATGAAGCTGAAATAAGAGGACACCGAAGAACTTATGTGGGAGCAATGCCTGGACGCATTATTCAAGGAATGAAGAATGCTGGTACAAATAATCCTGTTTTTATGCTTGATGAAATTGATAAATTGGGAATGGATTATAGAGGAGATCCAAGCAGTGCGCTTCTTGAAATATTAGATCCTGAGCAAAACAAAGAGTTTTCTGACCATTATTTAGAAGTACCATTTGATTTATCAAAAGTAATATTTATTGCGACAGGAAACGTGACTGACACAATTCCTGGACCACTACTTGATCGTATGGAAGTTATTCGCTTTGCTGGATACACAACTGATGAAAAATTTGAAATTGGAGATAAATTTTTGTGGCCAAAAGTTTTGAAATTACATGGAATTGATGACAGGAAAATAAAAATTGAAAAACGCGCGCTTAAAGAAATAATTGAAAGTTATACAAGAGAAGCTGGAGTACGTAATTTAGAGCGAAACTTAGCGACAATTTGCAGAAAAGTTGCGAGAGAAATTGCTGAGAAAGGGAAATATCCTAAAGTCATTACTTTGAAAGATGTTGTAAAGTTTTTGGGACCAAGAAAATTTAGCTCTCAAATTGCTGAGAAAAAGGATGATGTAGGAATAGTTACTGGGCTTTCGGTAACTACTTTTGGAGGGGAAATTTTATTTATAGAAGTTTCTTTGATGCCTGGGACTGGAAAGTTAATTTTAACTGGACAATTAGGTAGTGTAATGAAAGAATCGGTTAAAGCTGCGTATACCTGGACTAGATCTCATTGGAGACAACTAGGTCTTCCTGAAAATTTTGCAAGGGATATGGATATCCATGTACATGTTCCGGAAGGAGCAATTCCAAAAGATGGACCTTCGGCTGGCGTTTCTATGACTACAGCTTTGGTTTCTGCATTGACTCATATTCCTGTTCGAAAAGACGTTGCAATGACGGGAGAGATTACGCTTCGAGGACGCGTGCTTGAAATTGGCGGATTAAAAGAAAAAGTTATTGCAGCACACCGTGCTGGAATAAAAACAATTATTGCACCGAAAGATAATGAAAAAGATATGGTTGATGTGCCGCAAAGCGTCAAGGACGATGTAAAATTTTATTTTGTAGATCATTATGAAGAAATTCCGCCAATTGCTCTAAAGGGATGGAAATCTATAAAACAAAAGGAAACTGTAACTCCAACTGTAGCTACTGTATAATGTGAACCTATTGTATACGATTCGGAATCAAGTCATTCCTGAACTCATCCAATGCTATACTAATTTTGGCAAAAATATCTTAAAAACTAACAATTTTACTTTATAATATTAATATGGAACCAGCAGACAAAATATTAATCGCTAAAGAAGAAAAAACAGATAAAATAGACTACCCTTTTCTAACCAAACTTACTGAAGATTATCCAAATTCTTCGGCAAAACTTAAAGAACAAATACCAAAGTGGAAGGCAGGCGTAGATAAACTATCTGGAATACCAGGATTAGGTAACGAACTTTTACAAACGATGGATTATGTATCAAAATCAGAAGAAGAAAAATATTTCATAGACACAGCTTCAGAAATACAATCTATATTAGAAAGAGAAACAAAAGATAAAGTTTACTTCGTAAGTCTAGGCAAAGAGGGTGGGAGTGGTCCATACATATCCGATCAAATCAAAGCTAAATTACCTGAAAATCTGAGAGATCGAGTAGAAAGTTTACTTTCAACACGTGTTGACATAAATACTCATACAAAAGAAAATCAAGGCAAAAATGGAATACATTATTTTATTTGTGATGACAGTGCCAATTCAGGTAGACAATTAGAAAGCTGCTTGGGTGCTTTTGACTGGTACGCTAGAAAGAATTCAGAAAGAAGACTATTTGACCGAGCAAAAGATATAAATGTTCATATTAGAATGATGCGTATTGCAGATCCAGCTGTTGGCATTATCAGTAAATATGTAGATAAAGCAAAAAATTCACATTTACATATAGACAACAAATCACCTCGTATGCCTTTAACATCAGATGCACTGTTTAAAATTGGCGCCAATCCAAGTAAGTTGTCTCAGGAAGCTCAAAACGCAATCTTATACACACACCACAATTGGGAAGGAGCCATATTAGGCTTTTTCTATCACAAAATTCAAGATAACCTTCCTCCAATTTTAATTCCAGGAAGAAATAGATATGAAAGTTTAACTCCGCTTTTATCAGATACTGAAGTAATCAAACCTTACCAATAATTGTGACCCCATTGGAATTCGAATCCAAGTTATCAGAATGAGAATCTGATGTCCTAGGCCACTAGACGATGGGGTCAATAATCATATTTTACCAAATTTGCGGTTATAAATTAAATCCACAGAAGATTTGGGGAACGCTGAGGATAAACCAACCTGTGTTAATAGTTATGTAATTTACTCTGCACGTAAATACTAATGGATGGAAAGGAAATGGAAAATTTGTTGGCGTTGGAGACATTGTTGGTGTTTCAATAGGACTTACAGTTGGTGTAGTTGTTGGTGTTGAAGTTGGAGTCATAGTGGGTGTTGGTGTCGTGGTAGGCGTTGATGTTGGTGTACTTGTAGCTGTCGGAGTTGCGGTAGGTGTGGATGTTGGAGTTGGAGAGGCAGTTGGTGTTGGCGTTGAAGTTCCCCCTGTTGAATTCATTGGGTCTGGAGTGTTTTGGACAGCAAAATCACTTGAGTTATTATCTGTATCCGTACTTGGGCTAATTCTTTCTATACTTTTTCCGTCGCCTGGATTGACTGTAGCAGTTCCTTCGAAGTCTGATGCTGTTCCCATCCCAACTTTGTCGATAACAGTTGTTCCGTCGCTGCCATAAAGTAAAACTGTGCTATTTGTTGAAACTGTTGGCGATCCATCATCGTATGTTAGATCTCCGGTTGTAGGACCTGGATATGTATCGCTTGTAATGAGGAAGAAACCATTAGCTGGAACTGTTCCTGACATAGTTGCGACTAAATCTCCTTCTGTTCCGCCCTTTGTTTTTCTAGTGAGTTTCCAATTAGATAGATCGACTGCTGAGTTTGTAGGGTTAGCAAGTTCTATGAATTCATTGGTAGAATGACCTGTTCCTGCTCCGGCTATTTGGATTTGATAAATATCAACATGATCTGTTTCAGCTAAAACTGATGAATTTTGGGATGAAATGAATGAGATTAAAACAGTTAAAATAAATGTTGCAAAAAGCCAAGGCAGTGCTTTTTTCATTGAATATAATTTATATTAAAAGGATGTTTTATCCCGTGTCAAGGGGCAAAAGTGATGTTGTTTGATTTTATTTAGTACACTTGACAACGATTGTGGGAAGTCATAAACTACCTGAAGTTTTAAAAAGGTAAACCACTTTACTTAGATACCTGGGGGTATTTTTTTGAAAGGTTTTATGCAAAACAAACCAGTACAATTAACAGAAAAAGCTTTTGGAGATTTGCAAAAAGAGCTTAAAGAATTAACAGATGTAAAAAGACCAAAATTGGTTGAAAGATTGTCTCACGCTATGGCTGAGGGAGATCTTGCTGAGAATTCTGACTATCATAATGCAAAAGAAGAACTTGAGTTTTTGGATGGGCGTATTGATGAACTTTCGGTTGTTGTGAATAATGCTGTAATAACAAATGACAATGCAAAACAAACTGGAAAAGTGGGAATGGGGACAAGAGTTACAGTGAAAATTGGGGGAAAAGAGCAGACTTTTACAATTGTTGGAGAATGGGAAGCGGATGCTGCAAATAAGAAAATTTCTCCAAGCTCTCCTCTTGGACAAATGCTTATGGATAAATCAAAGGGAGAAAAAATTGAAGTTGAAGCACCAGCTGGAAAAGTAATGTACGAGATTGTTGAGATTGAATAAATTATGCCAAGAGAACAGATAGATTCAGATCGAAATACTTGGACCCGCCTTCCTAAAAGCAAGACTACTAGTTTTGAACTTGCTCATTATATGGTTGAGTGTGGGTGGATTAAAACTGAAGATGAGATTTTTGTTGTATTAACTGAGGAACAAGAAAAAAATCGGCGGGAAATAATTGCCAGTCCGCAACAAGAAACTCAGAGTAATTGGTCTAAATTGCCATCACCACCTTTTAGTAAAAAACTTTTTTAAAATATTGATTAAATTATTATCTTCAATGAAGAATGTTTGAAATTTCTTGTTAATTTTTCATTCTGAGTTTATACTTCAACTATGGCTACACGCTTAGATAGTATTCGCGAAGAGAGAGTTAAAAAGCTTGAAGAATTAAAAAAACTTCATATTAATCCTTATCCATCAAAAATAAGTTTAAAGGGAAAACATATTGAGATTGATGAAGCCCGTAAAAAAGAAGGGTCAAAAGTAATGGTTGCTGGGCGAATTATGGGAATGCGCGGGCATGGAGCTATCCTTTTTGGAGATGTTAGAGACGAAACGGGAACAATTCAATTTTTGGCAAGCGAGAAAAATTTAAGTGAGAAATATCCAATTTTAAAATTGATTGATGCTGGAGATTTTTTGGCAGTTGTTGGAAAAATAATGAAAACACAAGCTGGAGAGATAACTGTTGAGGTAAATGATTTTCAATTACTTAGTAAATCTATTAGGCCACTTCCAAGCGAATGGTTTGGACTAAAAGATGAAGAAGATAGATACAGACAAAGATATGTTGATTTGATTTTGAATGAAAATTTAAAAGAAATATTTAGAAAAAAAGCAATTTTTTGGCAATCGATGCGCAATTTTATGATTGATAAAGGATTTCTTGAAGTTGAAACTCCAGCTCTTGAAAATACTGCAGGAGGGGCTGATGCGAATCCTTTTGTGACACATCATCAAGCTCTGGATATTGATTTATATCTTCGAATTTCTATGGGAGAGCTTTGGCAAAAGCGACTTATGGTAGCAGGATTTGATAAAACTTTTGAAGTTGGAAGGCAATTTAGAAACGAAGGAATTGACCGAGAACATTTACAGGATTATTCACAGATGGAATTTTATTGGGCATATCACAACTATGAAGATTCTATGAAACTTGTTGAGGAACTCTATAAATACATTGCAGAGAAAGCTTTTGGTACACTTAAATTTGAAATTAATGGACATAAAGTTGATTTGGGAAAGTTTTGGAAGAGAATTGATTATACAGAAAGTATAAAAAGTAAATTTAATATTGATATAAATAGTGCAAGCGATGAGGATTTGAGAAATAGGCTTAAAGAACTTAGAGTGGCTTTTGAAAAGAATGATGAGCGAGGGCGATTGATTGATTTAATTTGGAAACAAGTGCGAAAAGAGATTAGTGGACCGGTATTTTTAGTAGGGCACCCAGTTGAAGTGTCACCGCTTGCAAAGAGAATGGAAGATCGTAATAATTTTGTTGAGCGTTATCAAATAATACTTGCTGGAAGCGAAATGGGAAATGGATATAGCGAACTTAATGATCCAATTGATCAAGCTGAAAGATTTGCTAAACAACAGGAAATGCGCGATAAAGGAGATGAAGAAGCACAAATGCAGGATGCTGACTTTGTACGAGCGCTTGAATATGGAATGCCTCCTGTTACTGGATTTGGAGTTTCTGAAAGATTATTTAGTTTTTTGGCAAATTTGCCAGTAAGGGAAGCAGTTTTATTTCCATTACTACGGCCGGAGAATATTAAATGACAAGAGAAGAAGCTTTAGATTTGTTATATAAAAACATGCAGTCGCCTAATTTGCGAAGGCACTGCCTTGCAGTTGAAGCAGTTATGAGAGCACTTGCAAAAAGATTTGATGCTGACGTTGAATCCTGGGGAATTGCAGGACTACTTCATGATGCTGATTATGAAAAAGTAAAAGATACTGCAACGAAAGACCATACTAAAAAAGTAATTGAATGGCTTGCAGAATATGATACTGGGGATGATATTAAAAATGCAATACTTGCTCATGGATGGGGATTTGTTGAAGGAAACCTAAAACCAAATAACAAAATGGAATGGTCTTTGTATTGCTGTGATGAACTTACAGGATTTATCGTAGCTGTAGCTCTTACTCGACCAAATAAAACTCTTGCTGAAGTAACAGTTGAATCAATGCAGAAAAAATGGAAAGAAAAAAGTTTTGCTGGAGGAGTTAGTCGCGAACAAGTTGCAACTTGCGAAGACGAGCTTAATATTCCTTTGGAGGAATTTATGGATATTGCACTTAAAGCAATGCAAGGGATTAGTGAGGAGCTTGGATTATAAATGCTTGATATTAATTATATTAGAGAAAATACAGAAGAAGTTAAGAAAAAAGTTGCGAGCAAGAATTTTGATCCAAAGATTGTTGATGAAGTATTAAAACTTGATGAAAATAGAAGAAAACTTCTTACTGAAATTGAAGAGCTAAGAGCTGAGCGAAATGATGCTGCAAAAAATAAGAATATTGAAAAAGGTAAGGATTTAAAGGAAAAACTTCAGAAATTAGAACCAGAAAGTGAAAAGGCAAATCAAGAATTTACTCAAAAACTAAATGAAGTTCCAAATTTGCCAGCTGATGATGTAAAAATTGGAAAAGGTGAAGATGAAAATGAAGAAATTAAAAAATGGGGAGACATTAAAAAATTTGATTTTGAAGCAAAAGATCATCTGACTCTTGGAACAAATTTAGGAATTTTAGATTTTGAAAGTGGCGCTAAAGTGACAGGTTCGCAATTTTATTATTTGATTGGAGACGGAGCATTACTTGAACTTGCTCTTATTCATTATGCTTTTGAAATTTTAACAAAAGAAGGGTTTACTCCAATAATTACTCCAGATTTGGCGAAATCCAGATATTATTTGGGGACTGGATATTTGCCAAAGGGTGATGAAGCTCAGACCTATGAAATAAAAGATTCAGATTTAGGATTAATTGCAACTGCTGAGGTAACCCTTGCTGGGCGTCATGCAGATGAAGTTATTCCAGAGAATAAATTGCCAATTAAATATATTGGTTATTCTCATTGTTTTAGGCAGGAGGGTGGTGCTTATGGAAAATATTCCAGAGGGCTTTATCGAGTACATCAATTTAGTAAGGCTGAGATGTTTGTATATTGTAAGCCTGGAGACTCAGATAAAATGCATGATTATCTTTTAGGGTTGGAAGAAAAAATTTATCAGGGCTTAGGAATTCCCTACCGAGTTCTTAAACAATGTACGGGAGATTTGGGCGCAATTGCAGCTCGCAAATATGATATTGAGGCGTGGATGCCAGGACGAGGAGAATATGGGGAAGTTACGTCAACTTCAAATTGTACAGATTACCAAGCTCGTAATTTAAATATTAAATATAGAACAAAACAAAATAAAAACGAGTACATTCATATGTTAAATGGTACTGCTATTGCGACGTCACGAGTTCCTGTTGCAATACTTGAAAATTATCAAAATGAGGATGGAAGTGTAGATATTCCTAAAGTACTTCAGAAGTGGATGGGAAAAAATAAAATAAGCAAATAAGCAATGCTTGTCACTTTGTGATAAGCTCTTGCATTTTTCTTACAGGAAACATAAATTGTTCATACCTCATGAGTTTAAATTGCAATCATGGCAACAATCATTAATAACCCTCCAACTACGGCAAGCCAAGTCCCTGCTCAAACTAATGATAATAATAGTAATGCGAACTTACTAGTTGCAATTGTCTTTATGCTTTTATTTTTTATTCTTTTTGTATATTTTTTGGTTCCAATTTTAAGAAGAGCTGCAAGTCCAGCTCCTGCTGCTCAAATTAATGTTCCAAAACAAATTGATGTGAATGTAAATGGAAGCAAATAAATGGTTATTTGTAATATTTTTTATTCTTTAATTTTTCAGGTAATAAGCTTTCTTTTGAATACATTTCGTAATTTTTACCGTAACCTAAATTTTTCATTAATTTTGTAGGTGCGTTTCTAATAATCATTGGCACGGGAAGATTGCCAAAGTTTTCTACATCATGGAGAGCTTCCATATAACCTTCATATGCTCTTCTGTCTTTCTTTGCTAACGCCAAGTAGACAACTCCGTGAGCTAGATTTTCCTGGCATTCTGGAAGCCCAATTGTTTCGCATGCTCTAAAAACTTCATTTGCAACGACTAATGCAGTTGGCTGCGCCATACCAATATCTTCTGAGGCAAAGATTACCATTCTCCTTGCGATATAAAGAGGATCTTGCCCCGCTGCAATCATTCTGGCTAAATAATATAAAGCAGCATCAACATTACTTGCGCGCATACTTTTTATAAATGCTGAAATAACATTGTAGAATTCTTCACCTTGCTTGTCGAAAGTTAATTGTTTTCGCTGAAGTGCTTCTTCAATATCTTTTATATCTAAAGTTTTGTTTATTGAAAGATTGGATGCAATTTCTAGAACATTAAGTAAGACTCTGGCGTCACCATTACTGGAATCGAGTAAAAATTGTTTGGCATCTTTATTAATATCTTTTTTGAGCAATTTAAGTCCTCGAGTAAGAATTTCATTCAGGTTTTCTTCGCTGTGTCCCTTGAGTACTATTACTCTACAGCGAGATAAAAGAGCTGAAATGATTTCAAATGAAGGATTTTCTGTCGTTGCTCCAATTAAAATGATTGATCCTTTTTCAACATACGGAAGCAATTTATCTTGTTGAGCTTTATTAAACCTATGAATTTCGTCAATAAAAATTATTGGTTGATTGGTCGCTGATTTTAAAATAATTTCAATATCTTTTATTTTTGTACTTACAGCTGAGAATTCGTAAAATTCGCGTTTTAATTCTTTAGCAATAATGCGAGCAAGAGTTGTTTTTCCTGATCCTGGCGGGCCCCAAAAAATTAATGATGGAAAGAAATTTTTTGCTAGTAATAATTTTTTAATTGTTCCAATAACGTTTTCTTGGCCAACATAATTATCTAAAGTTGTTGGCCGCATTTTTTCAGGAAGTGGAATTTGCATGATTGTATAATATCATTTATGAAAGTAAACGAACTTCTTTCAGGAACACGGGTTTTATATCAAGATAAAAAATGGAAAGTTATTAAAGACTTTGCCTGGGGAACTTATATCCAATCTGGTGGTCTTACACAAAGCGGAGGAATTGTGACTAAAATCTGGAAAGAAACTTTGAAAAAAGTAATTGATATTAAACCTGTAGCTGAAAATATTTTAATATTGGGACTTGGAGGAGGAAGTGCTGCAAAACTTGTTTCGCAATACTGGGTGAATTCAAAAATTACTGGAGTTGATATTAATAAAAAAATTGTAGAGCTTGGGAAGAAATATTTGAAGCTTGATGAAAATAGTATAGGTATTCAAATTCAGGATGCATATGGATTTATTTTGACCACAGATAAAAAATATGATTTGATTTTGGTTGATTTATATAATGGAGATAAATTTCCAGAAGAATTTGAAAGCGAAAAATTTATAAAAAGTGTTAAAAGTAAGCTTACAAAAGGAGGAATTGTTGTTTTTAATAGACTTTATGGAGCTGATCGACGCACACAATCTATGAAATTTGGAAGAGTACTTGAAAAATATTTTAAAAAAGTAGATTATATAATCCCAATGGCAAACGTCGACTTTGTCTGCTACAATTAGGTTCAATTAATATGAATATATTTTCTAAGATACTTGATGTTAATGCACGAGAGCTTGATGAGTTTAAGAAAATAGTTAAGAAAATAAATGAGCTTGAGCCAAAAATGGCAAAACTGAAAGAAGCAGATTTTGCAAAAAAAACTGCTGAATTTAAGAAAAAAATCCAAGCATCAAGCGATATTGAGAAGACTTTAAACGAAATACTTCCTGAGGCATTCGCACTTTCCCGTGAGGCATCTTTTCGAGTTTTAGGACAAAAACCTTATGACGTACAGCTTGTTGCTGGAATTGCACTTTTTAAAGGACGGGTTGCGGAACAAAAAACTGGAGAAGGGAAAACATTATCGGCTGTTGCACCTTTATATTTGCGAGCACTTGCAGGAAAAGGTGTACACCTTGTAACAGTTAACGACTACTTGGCTCGCTTGGGAGCTGGATGGAATGGGCCTGTGTTTGCATTACTTGGAATGAAAGTGGGAGTAATAGTGCAAGAAAGCAAATCGTTTATTTATGATCCAAAGTTTACTGATAAGTCGCACGGCGATGAAAGACTTTATCACCTTAAACCATGTGAACGCAAAGTCGCATATGAAGCTGATGTTACTTATGGAACTAATAATGAATATGGATTTGATTATTTGAGGGACAATATGGTTCAAACACTTGCTGAAATGGCTCAACGCGGGCATTATTTTGCAATTGTAGACGAAGTTGACTCAGTTTTGATTGATGAGGCCCGTACTCCTCTTATTATTTCAGCTCCAGATAATGACCCGACTGATAAATATTATAAATTTGCTGAGATTATAAAGGACCTTGATCCTGAAACACATTACACAATAGATGAAAAATATAAGAGTGCAACTTTAACTGAGAAAGGAATTGAGCAAGTTGAGAAAATTTTGGGATTAAATAATCTTTATGAACAAGATTTTGAGGCAATTCATCATATTGAAAATGCACTTCGAGCAAGAGCTCTTTATTTAAGAGATCGAGAATATGTTGTAAAAGACGGCGAAGTAATTATTGTTGATGAATTTACTGGAAGACTTATGGTTGGAAGACGATGGAGTGATGGACTTCATCAGGCGGTTGAGGCAAAAGAAGGAGTTGTGATTCAGCAAGAAAGCAAAACTCTTGCCACAATTTCCTTTCAAAATTATTTCAGAATGTATGATCATCTTTCCGGAATGACTGGAACTGCTTCAACAGAAGCTGGGGAATTTAAGAAAATTTATAAACTTGAAGTTGTTGTTGTGCCAACGCATAGGCCAATGATTCGAAAAGATCATGCTGATGTAATCTATAAAACAATTGAAGCAAAATATAAGCAAATCGCTGATGATGTTGCTGAAATGCATAAAAAAGGACAGCCAGTTTTGATTGGAACTACGTCAATTGAAAAAAATGAAATAATTTCTGAATTCTTAAAGAAAAGAAAAGTTCCACATCAACTCTTGAATGCAAAAAACCACGAGAAGGAAGCTGAAATAATCGCACAGGCTGGAAAAAGCGGAGCTGTGACCGTTGCTACAAACATGGCAGGAAGAGGAGTGGATATTATTTTGGGAGGAAGCAAGCCTGAGAAAAAAAGCGAAATTAAAAAATGGGAAAAAGATCACGAAGAAGTTGTAAAATCGGGAGGACTTCATGTTGTTGGTACAGAGCGACATGAATCACGAAGAATTGATAATCAACTTCGAGGGAGGTCTGGACGACAAGGAGATCCTGGGTCTTCAAGATTTTATTTGTCAGTAGAGGATGATTTAATGAGAATTTTTGGAGGAGATAGAATCGGATCTTTAATGGAAACACTTAAAATTCCTGAAGGACAACCAATTGAAAACCGTTTAATTTCAAAAGCAATAGAATCGGCACAAGTAAAAGTTGAGGGATTTCATTTTGATGCACGTAAACGTGTTGTTGAATATGACGATGTAGCTAACCAACAGCGAGATATTATTTATAAACTGCGAAAAAGAATATTGGAAGCAGAAGACTTGAAGAGAGAAGTTTTAGAAAAACTTGATCATCAAGTTGAAAAGATTATGTTTGAATACCCCGATGATAAAAGGACAAAAAGAATAACAAATTCTGATGACAGAATTTTTGAAGAATTAGTTGCTGGGCTTGCCGAAATAGTTCCATTTGATGACAACTCTTTGAAAAATATAGAAGCACAGGCGAAAAGGATTAGCAAAAAGATAGAAATGCAGAAGTTTTTGATAGATACAGTGCATCAAGCGCACGCGGCACGCGAAAAGCAAGTTGGAGAAAAAATTATGAGGCAAATTGAAAGATTTGCATATTTATCTTCGATTGACCATCTTTGGATAGATCACATTGATCATATTGAAGACCTTAGACAGGGAATTGAGCTTCGGGCTTATGGACAACGCGATCCTGTAGTTGAATTTAAAAACGAAGCATACGATCTTTTTGAAACTTTGATTGATAGAATTGATGAAGAACTCTCAAGAAGAATTTTTAGAATTGATGTCGGGCGAATGCCAAATGAAATTCCCCAGAATCCTATGACTAATACAGATACAACAGATATGATGGGATTAACTGGTGCAATACAAAAGCCAAGTAAAGACAATCAAGTAAAAATCAAATCAACAAGAATTGGGAGAAATGATCCTTGCCCATGCGGAAGTGGTAAAAAGTTTAAAAAGTGCGGACTTCTTAATACTGAAGAACATCAGAGATTGATGGCTAATAAGTAACTTCAGGATTTTTTCAGAGTTGACGAGATAATATTTCTTCAGTTAGGATAAATCTTATGAAAAAAGTAATTATTGCATTAGTTGCCGTGGCAGTAATTGGAGGTTTTGCTTTGTTTTATAAAATGAACAAATCAGATGAACCTTCAACAACTGATAATAGTAATTCTGCAAATTTAGAAACAACAAATAATACGCCAGCAAGTTATAAAGACGGAACTTATACTGGAGTAGTTGGAAGTGCTTCTCAATATGGAAATATACAGGTCAAAGTTGTTATTTCTGGTGGAAAAATAACTGACATTCAGTATGTTGATTTTCCGAGCGGGCCAGGGCATACAGCTGAAGTTACCGCAATGGCACAGCCAGCTTTAAAGCAAGAAGCAATTGCAGCACAAAGTGCAAATGTAAATATAGTAAGCGGCGCAACACAAGATACACAAGGATTTATTCAATCTCTTCAGGATGCGCTTAATCAGGCAAAAATTTAACTTCTTATGAAGCAGATGCGATTTATTATGGGAATGCCTGTAATAGTTGAAATTGTTGGTGAAAAAAAGAATAAACCTTTTGAGAAAGTTTTTGAGTATTTTGGATGGGTTGATGAGAAGTTTAGCCCTTACAAACAAAATAGTGAAGTAACCAAACTTAACTTTGAAGATAAAGATTTAAAACAAATTTTAAAACAATGCGCGCAAACAAAAAAAGATACAAATGGATATTTTGATGTGTTTTATGAGGGAACTTTTGACCCATCAGGATTAGTAAAAGGTTGGGCGATTTGGGAGGCATCTAAAATTCTTGAGGAAATGAAATATAAAGATTTTTATATTGAAGCAGGCGGGGATATACAAACCCATGGATTAAATGAGGCTCACGAAAAATGGAAAGTGGGGGTTAAAAATCCTTTTAATAGAAATCAGATTATAAAAATTGTGCAACTTTCTGGAGAAGGAATTGCAACCAGCGGAAATTATGAAAAAGGAAATCATATATATAATCCACTTGGGAAATCTAACAGTGAAATTGTAAGTTTGACGGTGATTGGGAAAAATGTTTATGAAGCTGATAGATTTGCTACACCTTTATTTGCAATGGGGTTTGAGGGAATAAAATTTTTGGAAAAGAAAAACCATTTGGAAGGTTATATGATTGATAAGAAAGGATTTGCAACTTTTACAAAAGGGTTTGAAAAATATGTTAACTAAAATTGATGATTTGTTGAATTCAATAACAATGTACCGTCTGGTACTTTATTATTTGATTGGGCTTCTTTTTATAGCCTTTATATATAGTATCTTTCACGTATTGCCCTTTGGCCCTAATGAGCTTATTGTTTCAACTTTTATTTTAGTTGCAGTTAGTTATGTGGCAAATAAATTTTTTGCCTATTTATTTAAAGTACAAACGAATTATGAGTCATTTTTGATTACAGCTTTAATACTTGTTTTGATTATTACTCCTGGTCTTGCCGTTTCAAAAATTGAATTTTTAATTTTTGCATCAATCTTATCAATGCTTGCAAAATATATTTTAAATATTAAGGGAAAGCATATTTTTAACCCGGCAGCAATTGCTTTGGTGATTACTGCTTTTACGATAAATGGTTTTGCGTCATGGTGGATTGCAACCAGATGGATGTTTCCGTTTTTGCTTCTTGGTTTTTTGATTGTGCGAAAAATAAGAAGAGAATCACTAGTATTTTATTTTTTTGTAGGAGCATTGATTTCTACTTTTATGGTTTATTTTAGTAGAGGAGATTTTGAAATCTTAAAGATAGTTGAAAATACTTTTTTGGATTCGCCAATATTATTTTTTGCATTTGTGATGCTTACAGAACCACTTACAACACCGCCGACTGCAAACTTGCAGGCGTTATATGGAGTGTTTGTTGGACTTTTATTTGCACCACTTTACTTTGGAAGGTTTTATACTACACCTGAAATTGCTTTGTCTATTGGAAACGTTTTCTCCTATTTGGTAAGTCCTAAAGAAAAATTGACACTTAAATTGAAAGAGAAGATAAAATTAACTTCAGATATTTATGATTTTGTGTTTGTGTCAAACAAGAAAATAAATTTCACTGCTGGGCAATATCTGGAATGGACTTTTGGACATAAAAATACCGATTCTCGAGGAAATAGAAGGTATTTTACAATTTCTTCCAGCCCTACTGAAAATGATTTGAGGATTGGAATAAAATTTCCAAAACGCGTATTAAGCAGTTATAAAAAACAACTTCTTGAAATGAAAAATGGAGATAAGATAATCGCTGGAAATTTAGCTGGAGATTTTACATTAAAAGAAAATGCAGAAAGGAAACTTGTTTTTGTTGCTGGGGGAATTGGAGTGACGCCGTATCGCAGCATTATTAAATATTTAATTGACAAAAAAGAAAAATGTGATGTTGTTTTGGTGTACTTTGAAAAAAATAAAAGAGAAATGGTTTATAAAGATGTTTTTAAAGAAGCAAAGAAAAAGATAGGGCTTAAGATAATTTATTTTGAAACTGAAAAACAGGGCCATATGATTGGAACAGATATTAAAAAAGAGATTCCAGATTATAAAGATAGGATTTTTTATCTATCTGGCCCACATGGAATGGTTACTGGTTTTCAAAAAGAACTAAACAACATTGGTTTATCGAAACAAAATGTTAAAGTGGATTATTTTCCAGGTTTTTAATATACTTCTTTCATGATTCCAAGCATTCTTGTTATTGAGGATGATAAGGACATTAACGAATATCTTAAAGATTTTTTGACAGAGAATGATTTTAATGTATATACAACAGACAAAGGAGTTGCCGGACTTGAGTATTTTAAAAATCATGAACCTGACCTTGTCCTTCTTGATTTAGGACTTCCTGATATGAGTGGTGAAAGTGTTTGTGCTGAAATGTATAAAATTTTTCCAGATATTCCCGTGATTGTTCTTACTGCAAAAACAGATACTCAGGATAAAGTTAAACTTTTCAATGTTGGAGCTGATGATTATATTACCAAGCCTTTTGAGGTTGAGGAACTTTTGGCGAGAATTAAGGCAAGGCTTCGTGCAAAAGTGCCTGGAGAAAATAAATTAAAAATTGGAGACCTTGAACTTGATCCTAAAAAGTTTGAAGTGAAAAGAGGCGGAAATGAAATTAAACTTACACCACAAGAATTTAAATTATTGGAATATTTGATGAATAATGAAGGAATTGTTCTTTCCAGAGATATGATTTTGAATAGGATTTGGGGTTATTCTGCTGACGTTGAAAGCCGAGTGGTTGATGTATATTTTGGATATTTACGCAAAAAAATTGATAATAAATATCCAAAAAAGCTTTTGCATAGTGTACGCGGTTTTGGCTATTCCGCGCACCAATAAAACAGGCGACCCTTTCGGGCCGCCCTTCTTACTTTAGTTACCTCTGGCCACCTACACGGCCAGCTTCTTTTGCTTCTTCACTCGTCCATTCATGGGCTGTGCCATTTTTATGGGCAGCCTTTCCACCTTTACTTGCAATTTTTCTTTGCTTGTCAGGATCCATAGAAGCAAAACCTTTATTACTGTTTCCAGAACTATTTTGGTTTTGATCGTTGTCGTCTCCCATTAATTATTCACCTCCTTTCTTTTATGATTTCTTTTTAATTTATTCTCGTGATAAAGAAATGAAATTCACGTAAGAGTCTTACAAGAATTAACTTAAATTAATCTTGAAACCCAAATAAGTACGATAGCTCCGATTACCGCTACTATTAAGCTATATAAATTAAGTCCTGTAACTCCAGATGAACCTAGAATGCTCATTAAAAATCCACCAACAAGAGCACCGATTATTCCGATTACAATGTCTGCAATCATTCCGTGGCTGCTTTTCATAATGACTGAGGCAATCCAGCCAGCAATTCCTCCAAAAATAATCCATAAAATTATTCCCACCTTGTTTTCACCTCCAGTCTAAAGTTATTTTTTACTAGATGAGTCAGAAACTTATATTAAAAATAGTAAGAATTTTATGAGAATAAAAATTCTTGGGGATTTACTTATTTTCGTAATTGTGGTTTGGCTTATAACCAGCCTGCCAAGCCCGTTTGGAGAAATTCAGCTGTTCTTATTATTATTGGGCTTCTTTTGTATATTTTAAGATTTTGAAATGCTCTCAAGAATATTCCGAAGTTTAGACTAAATCAAATTCTTCAGCTTGACTTTTTTACTCATTAAGATTAATGTAAGCCTTGTGTAAGACTTCTGTAAGAAGCCTTACTATAAGTATGTTATTAAACTTCCAGGATAGAAGATTCACAATTGATGGCAAGATTAGATATGGTAAATTGAATCTAATAATGGAGGTTTATTATAAAAAGTACATTAACACCAAATCTATTCCTGCTACTGTTCCTGTTTTAAGCTCTGACTTACCCAGTATTTTTAAATGCGAATGTTTTAATGAAGAAAACAAAAATTTTAAAGAAGAGAGTGGACAAACTGAGCTTGGACACTTGTTTGAACATATTATGCTTGAGTATCTTTGTATTACTAAGCTTAATTCAGGATGTAAACAGGCGATTTATGAGGGAGTGACAAACTGGGCAGTTGATAATCCGTATATTTTCAATATTCAGATAAAAACTGGAAAGCGGGATATTGAAAACATCGAAAAAGCATTTAAGAAGTCCACACGTCTTTTGGGAAAAATATTGGGTTAGGATATATACTATCAATACATTTATGGATAGTGTTTGGGAGAGAATATATAACTCGGCGCTTCATTTTTTAACAATTCATGACAAAGAACAGATGTATCATCTTGTTGTAAAAGAGGCAATTAATTTGGTTGATGCAGATTACGGATCTGTTTTTCTGGTAAAAAAAGAAGTTCCTGTAAGAGTTTTTTCTTCGTATAGGACTTTATATAATGTTGAAGCAAGAGCGAAAGGAAAAGTCTATTCTGCCTTTAAAAATGGAACTCCGGTTTTGATTTCTTCACCAAAAGAATCTGACCATTCAGAGCTTCGGATTCTTGGAGTACGTTCTGAGATAATTGTTCCTCTTTTATATGGGGGAATGACGGTTGGGGTTTTGTCTATTTTATCAAAAAAACAAAATCTAAAAGAAGAAGAACTTGATAAATTAATGATTTTTGCACCTCTTGCAACACTTGCGATAAGAAATATGACTCTAAATGAAGATCTTAAAAAAGCTATTGAATCGCGTAATCTTTTTATGTCGCTTGCTTCACATGAACTTAAAACTCCGCTTACTGTAATATCTTTGTACTCTGACAGCTTGGCTAAGAAAGTTTCAACTGAAAGCGGAAAAAGAGACGCTGAGAAGATAAAAAGTGCAATAAAAAGAGTTAATTATTTGGTAAATGAATTTCTTGAAGTTGATTCATATAACAAAGGAGAGCTCCATTATAAATTTAATAGAACTAATTTGTATGATTTGATTAAGTCTGTTGTGTTATGGTATAAAAACGATAAACTATCTCCAAATATTAATTATAATTTAAACGAAAATCGTGAGTTTGAAACTTTTATTGATCAAGAAAAAATAAGGGAAGTTTTAATCAATGTTCTAAATAATGCAATCAAGTTTTCTCCAGAAGCTTCTGAAATAGACATTGAGACTAAACAAAAAAATGGGAAATTTTATATTTCTGTTACTGATCACGGAGAAGGGATATCGAAAAATAATTTGACTAATATTTTTGGTAGATTTTATAAAGGTACGTCTAAAAAAACCGGAATGGGGCTTGGTCTATATCTGGCCAAAAAAATTATGAAAACTCATAAAGGAGAGATTGAAGTTAAATCTCAACTTGGAAAAGGCACTACAGTTGTGATAACTTTGCCAAAAAGATGATAGGAGGAGTTGAACACAATCAGTTTAATTTATCAAATAGAGAATTAGCATTGCAAAAAGCTTCTAGTTTACAAATTTTTCCATATACTACTGACCTTTTAGGTAATTCGTTAAATTTAGTTCAAGATCTTCTTAGTTTTGATAAAGAGATATCTGATTTTGAAGAACAAAGTTTACTTAAGGTCCAAAGAGTTGTTGGAATCTTTGGATTGCCAGATAGTGGCAAAGATTGGTTAATGGATAATGTTATTATTCCATATTTAGGCAAGGCTAGAAGAAATGCATTCGATGAAAAAGCTGCTTTTTTGCGGCTTGGGAGGCGTCCAGTTATTGCTACACCAAAAGGTGTACCTCTGCAATCATTTGAACTTGTAGCGACACGTATTAAAACAATTGCAGATACAGTTTCCGATGTGAAGAGAGAATATCGCAAAATAGTGATGCAGGGGCCTGCTGGGACAAGTTTGCAGTACGGACTAGACAATTCTATGTTTTTCTCTACAAGAGAATATATGGACCAAGTAATGTACGATTTTTTGATCTTTTAGCTAGAGAAGCTAATAATAATTTGGAGAGTACCTTTTTGTATTTGATTAATATTGTGTGAGGGCCCTATATGGATCTTTGGGGATCGAGATAATATTAATTGGATATATGGGCTTGATCCTTTTCCAAACGAAAAAGCTTACCAATACGCAAGAAGAGGCGGATCAATTAGACAAACGGAAAACGCCCAAGATTTAGCATGGAGAACTTCACAGTTTGCGATACCAAGAAATCAGAATCATTCCCCAAATGGTTTTTAGATCCGACAAATGGTGATATTTCTTTTGTGGCAGGTATCTTAGAGGCAAATCCAAAGCAATACAATATCAGATGTAGAAATAATTTATGTAGCTATTATGTATACGAGAGAAATTTTCTTGCCTCTAAAAACTTTTTGAATTCGCGTGAGCTTCCATATCGGGTAAAACATTTAATTTTGTTAAATAATCCAAAAGTTGTAATTAAAAGTATTGATCAGTATAAAGCTTTGGTAGAATTAATTAGAGATGGTAAAGAGAGGCATAAAATCAATTATTAAAAAAGAGTATTTAATAGTTTTTGTAATTTTTGTTTTTGGATTTTTGATTAGAGTATGGTCGGTAACTTTTTATAATACCGAAATTGGTTTTGATCAGGCGCGTGACCTTTTTGCTGCAACTTCGATTTTTCGCGACCATCATTTGGCAATTATTGGACCAACTGCGGGAAATAATCCTTATCTGCATCATGGTGTCGCCTGGTGGTATTTCATGGTTTCACCTTTAATTTTTACAAAAGGAAATCCGATGGGCGTTGTCTTTGTAAATGTTTTTGTGAATGCATCAACTATAATTGTCGTTTATTTTTTTGCAAAAGATTTTTTTAGAAATAAGTATGCAGGAATTATTGCAAGTATTTTAACGGCAGTTTCTTATCAAATTATTCAATATGGAGGATGGCTTTCAAATCCTTCGCCGACGATTTTTACTGTACCAATATTTTTTTATGCACTTTGGAAATATTACAATACATCCAAGAAAAATTATTTATTTATTACAGTCTTATTTTTAGGTTTTTCAATAGAGTTTGAATTATTTTTTATTTATTTAATTCCAATTTTTTTAATATTATTTTTATTCTTAAAAATGAAATGGCCGACAACCAAGAATTTATTACTTTCGATAATTATTTTTTTAATTACAACATCAACACTTGTTGCAACAGAATTTAAAAATCATTTCATGGGAATAAAAAGTATTTTTTTTGCAAATAAATATTTAGGAGGAACTGCATCACATCAACCTTTTGTAAAACTTTTTGGAAATTTTTTAGTTAGCTGGAATTCTTTTTCAGATAATTTTTCTCCAAATAATTTAAAGATTGGAGAAATAATTGGAATAATAATTTTATTGGTATTAATTTTTGATTTGGTGAAAAATTTTAAATTAAAAAAACAACGTGACAAAATTTTATTTGTAGTAATTTATTTTTTGTCGCCTGCTTTGATGTTTTTACTTGGAACTTCTAATGAACCCTGGTTTTTAATTGGAAGACCTATCGCAATTATTTTTGCGTTTACTTATGTACTTATTAAAGTGCGACCAAAATTTATTGTTGCTGGAGTTTTAATTGCAGTTATTTTTATGAATTTGAATGCAATTGAGAATGTTCAAGGACAAGGTCAAACTTTACTTGATCCTGATTTATCAAGCATCATGAATTACCAAATTCAAGTTGTTGATTATACTTATAAATCTGCAAATGGCGCACATTTTGAAATTAATACACTAACAAACCCGCTTTATATAAATGCAGTTTGGGGTTATCAATATTATTGGTATGGAAAAAATAAATATCAATATTTGCCAACTTTTGCCGGGGGAGATCAACTTTATCCGTATAATACTTTGAGTAAACCAAACGGAAGCGAAAAATTTTTATTTTTAATAATGGATACGACAAACAGAATTCCTCCGCAATATAAAAATAATTTGATTGATTGGGCAAATGAAAATAGTAAACTGATTGAAGAGAAAATGTTTGGAGGAATTGATGTCCAGAAAAGAATTTTAACTCAAATTATTTTAACCAACAAAAAACCTGCTAAGAAATAAATCGTAACAGGTTTTTTGCAGGACAGGCTTACTTTCGTCGCTTTCGATGAACTCCACCTTTCTTCCTTTTATGAGTTACCTTGTGGGTTGTTTTTCTCTTTGCTGTTTTTCGTTTTTTAACTGGCATTTAAATCACCTCCTTAAGATGAAAAGATCTTTCTATAATCACTGTAAAATATAGTAACAAAAATATCAAGTGGTTCTAGAAAAAATGACATTAATCAGATTTGACATTTATTGTATTAGATGTTTATACTTAGCTCTTAAATGGAAGAAACGAATAATCCACAAACACCACCAGTTGGTTTTCCTGGAACAACTCCTGTTCCTCAGCAACAAGAAAATAAGAAAAATTGGAAATGGCTTGTTATTTTAATTTTATTTTTAGTTGTTATTGGTGGAGTAACATTTTTTGTTTTCAAAAGCTCAAGAAGTTCTTCGACTGACGAACCAACTCCAGAACCAACAAGTGATTTAACTACAGTTAGTACTCCAGTACCGACGCCATCACCAACTCCAGCTGATAAAACCGCTCTTAATGTTTCAGTACTAAATGGAACAGGAATTGCCGGGGAAGCAGGAATTTTAGCTGATAAACTTAAAACACTTGGATATACAAACGTGACAACTGGAAATGCAGATAGCCAAAATGCAACAACTACAACTGTAGACTTTGGGCCAAATGTGTCGCAGGATGTTGTTACTGAAATTAATTCTACATTAAATGACATGTATACAAGTGTGTCTACTGATAGTTCTGCCTTGCCATCAGGAACTGATATTCAGATTACAACTGGAACACGAAAAGGCGATACTGCTTCTGCAAGCCCAACTGATACTTCAGAACCGACTGCAACTCCATAATTGTGATATATTGAAGCTATGAAGCTTCACCTTGAGAGTATTAAGGTTGCTCCGGATGTATGGCAAGCAGCAGCAATTATTATTTTATTTTTTGTACTTATTCTGGTTATTGCTTACATTGTTCGGAATTTTTTGAGCTGGTCAATACCTGTTTTTGCAGGCGGACTTTTTGTTGGGTTAATTATGATTTTAATTACTGATGGATTTTTACTAGTAAATGGAAAAACAATTACAACTAAGAATTCGATTATAAAAAATATGCTTCAATATGAACATACACAGTTTCTTGAGGAGTTAAATGTGCCAAAAGCTTGCTGGCCAAAGATTAAATAAATTAGTGTCGTTGTGAAGCTCCAGAAATTAAATATTTCCACATTGTCATTGTTAATAAGTGGTCTGTTTTTTGAATTCCTGGTGTTGTTTCATAATAAGCTTGAGCCTTTGATTTTATCCATATTAATTTTTTTGCTAATTCTATGTCTGGTTCCGGTTTTATCATTCCAAGTAGTGATGCTGCTGAAAAAGCTCCTATTGTTTTATAACAGAATGATTGTCTTGATTCAAAAAGTTCATTTACTATAGATATTGTTGATATGAAATCTGCTTGAGAGAGTGGTTTTTGGTTTTGCAATTGGGTAAGAACTTTTTTGATTTGTTCTTCTTGCATAGATAATCTGTCTAGTTCATTTGCTGACATTTTTTGAATAATAGCATTAATTTAATTATTTACAAATATATTTTGATATACTTCAATCATGCAAGAATTAATACAGGAATTTGATGAATTTAAGAAGTCATATAATCTTTCTCAAAAAGAGGAAACTTTAAAAAAACTTACTGAAGAATCACTTGATCCAAATTTATGGAATGATCAGGGTAAAGCTAAGACTCTTATGCAAAACATTTCTGATTTAAAAACTGAAGTTGATGAAGTAAAAAATCTTGATGAAGAAATAAAAATTATAAATGAACTTTCAAATTCAGAAGATGTAAACGAAGAACTAAAGAAGGTGCGAGTGAGATTTGATAAATTAGTTTTGAAAAAATATTTAAGCGGGCCAAATGATAAGAAAAATGCCACACTTTCAATTCATGCCGGGCAGGGGGGAACTGAGGCCATGGACTGGACTTCTATGCTTACTCGCATGTATTTAAGATTTTTTGAGAGAAAGGGATGGAGGGCTGATGTGATTGACCAGACTGATGGAGAAGAAGCGGGAATAAAAAGCATTGTTATAAATGTGATGGGAAATTATGCATATGGATATTTAAAAGGAGAAGCGGGGACACACCGACTTGTAAGACAATCGCCTTTTAATGCAGATAAATTAAGACAAACTTCTTTTTCGTTGGTTGAGGTATTACCTGAATTTGAAGAAGTTGATTTGCCAGATATTGAAATAAAAGATGATGACCTTGATATTCAATTTTTTAGAAGCGGAGGACATGGAGGGCAAAATGTTAATAAAGTTTCTACTGCTGTGCGACTAACACATAAACCAACTGGAATTGTGGTGACTGCTCAAACAGAACGTTTTCAGGAACAAAATAGAAAAATTGCAATGAATTTGCTTCGTTCAAGACTTTGGGCGAGAAAAAAAGAAGAGGAAGCAAAAAATGAAAAAGATTTAAAAGGAGATTATCATCCAGCAACTTGGGGAACACAGATTCGCAATTATGTACTCCATCCTTATAAATTGGTGAAGGATACAAGGACAGAAATTGAAACAGGAAATACTGAAGCGGTTTTGGATGGAGATATTGATCTATTTATAGAGGCTGAGTTGAAGTTATAAATTTATTCTTTGTATGGTTTAAAACCTTCTTCTGTCATTTCTCCGCGTTTGCCGTTTACATTTGCCCATCCACACCACCTTCTTAGTGCGTATCTTGCTTGGTCGTTACTGTCAACGATTTGACATCCATTTGTTTCTGCTTTGTACCAATCACAATTTCTACAGAATTCTGTTATTTTTAATTCGGGTATAGAACTAGCAACTGGGGTTTGATCGTTTGGATAAAAAAGATTATATATTTCGTCCACTTCAGTATTTATTGGTCGTTCTTGTTTTGACATTTATAAATCGATATTAACATAATCTTTTTTATTTTACAATTTTGTAAATAGTGGTATATTGGGCTATGGAGAACAATAGTTCTTCCAATATAGTTAAACCTGTTAAATCTTCAAATATAATGCCAATGATGATTGGCGGAGCCATCATTATAATAATAGTAGGGCTTGCTGTTGGATTTTTGGTTTCTAAGAAAAATGCCAAGACTCCTAATCCAAATACCAAAAATTCAAGTGTAACTGTGTCCCCGACTGAAGCTGGAATTACCGATGTTTCAAAATATGACAGTAATAAAATGCCAACTGGAATTTTGATGACTGGGGGAATCAAAGGAGAAGGGACATACCACTTGGATTCTGGAAATGGGCCACAACACATGGTTTATTTAAATTCAATTACAGTTGATATGAGCCAGTTTGTTGGGAAGAAAGTGAAAGTTTGGGGAGATACACTTTCAGCGCATTACGCTCCGTGGCTTATGGATGTTGTGCGAATACAAGTAGTGCAGTAGTTTGCTTCATGTGTTAGCATTAAGGAGAATGGTTGAATTTGTAAACGTCAGTAAAAATTTTGGACGAATAAGCGCTCTTAATGATGTTTCTTTTAAAATTGAAAAGGGAGAATTTGTTTTTATTATTGGCCCTTCGGGAAGCGGAAAAACGACAGTTTTAAGATTACTTTTGAGAGAATTTCCGGCAACAAGCGGAAAAATAATGTTTGATGGAATTGATATAACTAAACTTTCCAAAAGCAAAATTCCAGTTCTTCGCCAATCGATTGGAGTTGTATTTCAGGATTTTAAACTTTTGAAAGAAAAAACTGTGGGGGAAAACATTGAAATGGCGCTTGCTATCAAAGGAGTTCCGAAATCTGAATGGGAAACTCGTAAAAAAGAAGTACTTAAACTTGTTGGGCTAGCAAACCGCAGTGAGCTTTTCCCAGCACAGTTATCAGGAGGAGAATTGCAGAGAGTTGCTATTGCGCGAGCAATGTCAACGGACCCAAAAATAATTTTTGCTGATGAACCAACTGGAAATCTTGACTGGGAAACAAGCGAAGTTATAATGGAACTTCTTGATAAGATTAATAAAGCCGGCAAAACAATTATTGTTACAAGCCACAACTTAACGATAATTAAAAAAATGAAGAAAAGAACTATAAAATTAGTTGACGGGAAAGTAGAAAGCAAATAGATGTATTTAAAAACTGCTCTATCAAATATACGCCGATCACCTTTCCAGGGGGTTGCTGCGATTTTAGTTTTGACTGTTACTTTTTTTGTTGCAACAATATTTTCGATTTTAATTTATTCTTCTGCACAAGTTTTAAATTATTTTGAAACAAAACCGCAAATTATTGTGTTTTTGAAAACTGATGCAAAAGATACTGATGTGAACGCTTTACAAACTAAACTTGGAAATGATTCGCGAATAAGAGATTTGAAATATGTTTCCAAAGAAGATGCACTTACTATTTATAAAAATGCGACAAGCGATAATCCGCTTCTTGGGCAGCTTGTTTCTCCTTCTATTTTTCCTGCAAGTTTGGAGTTTTCTGTAAAAGATTTAAGCGATGCGCAAAATATTATTAATTCAGTAAAGAAAGAGCCGACGGTAGACTCTGTTTCATTTACTGCTGCAATTGGAGGGGAAAGCGCGAGTTCTGTTATAAGCAGATTAACTAAAATAACTTTTTATATAAGAGTTGGAGGATTAGTACTTGCGTTTGTTTTAGCGTTCACTTCATTTTTGGTTTTGATGGTGATTGTAAGTATGAGAATTGCTACTAAAAAAGGGGAAATAGATACTTTGAGAATAATGGGAGCAACTTCCTCTTTTATACGAACTCCAATTATGCTTGAGGCAATTATTTATGTAACAATTGGAGTTATTTTGGGTTGGGTCCTTGCACTAATTTTGATTTTGTATGTCAGCCCTGCAATTATTTCCTACTTTGCACAAATTCCAGTATTACCACATAATACCCAGCAATTTTTTGAATTGAATTTAGTTGTGTTTGGCGGCGAGCTTCTTATTGGTTTTATTATTGCGTTTTTGGGAGGATTTACTGCAGTAACTCGAGCTCTTTCTAAGTAATGCGGAAAAAGATTTTATTGTTATTGATTTTGCCTTTATTTTTCTTTGCAACAAAAAGCGTTGTACTTGCAGATTGTGATCCAAATGACGAAGGATGTATACGAGATGAAATAACACAATATCAGCAAAAACTTTCAACTTTAGCCGGACAAGCAAATACATTATCGAACCAAATTGCACAATTTAATGCGCAAATTACTTTGACAGAACTCAAAATTACTCAAACTGAAGATGAAATTAATTTATTAACTGGAAGAATTGGAGAAGTGCAAAGTTCTTTGAATGATTTAACGAAAGCATTTTCAGCGCGCGCTGTTGCAACTTACGAAATGGCACGAACAAATGAACCAACTTATTTGATTTTATCGTCAGCTGATTTAAATGATGCACTCTCAAAGTTTCATTATTTGCAAGAAGCACAGGCTAGCGACCAAACTTTGCTTACAAGATTGCAATCAGCACAAACAACTTATGAAAATTCTAAACAGCAATCTGAAGATTTACAAACACAATTGCAAGCTGATGAAAATAGTTTAAATACACAAAAGTCTCAAAAACAGGCGCTTTTGACACAAACACAAGGAAGCGAAGCGAATTATCAAAAACTACTTGCTCAAGCTCAAACACAACTTGCAGCGTTTAGTAAATTTACTGCAAGCGCTGGAGGGAGCGGACTTCTTTCTAATCAAACTGATTGTTCTGACAGCTGGGGATGTTATTATAATCAGCGTGATACAAGCTGGGGATCTTTGCCATTAAACGGAACGCAATACACAATTGCATCTGACGGATGTTTGGTTACTTCGATGGCGATGATTCTGACTCATTATGGGCATAAAAGCGTTACCCCAATAACAATTAATTCTGACCCAACAAATTTTGCATCTTATTACCCTGCTTATTTAAATTATGTGATTCATGCTGATGGAGTTACAGCAACTCGTGCTGTTTCTTCTATTGATTCAACACTTTCAACAGGAAACCCAGTAGTGGTTGGAATTCATGCATATGGAGGAACTCATTTTGTGGTTATAAAATCTGGAAGTAATGGAAATTATGTAATGAATGATCCATATTTACCAAACGGGAAAAATTTAAATTTTACTGATCATTATTCCATTTCCTCAATTTTTGAAGTTGATAGTGTTAGTATAAATTAATGCCTTCGATAGTCATTAATAGTTTTCCGCAAACTATTTCTTCTGATGCATTTAATGTTGATGTAACAATAAACGGCGCAAAATCCGGGACAAATTATTTAAGAATCGAACTCTTTAAGGATGGAACAAATAATTATTTCGGAGAAACTTTTAATAACAAAGATTGGTATGGGGGAACTGATGGACTATCTTATTTACCCGTTGAAATAAAGTCTGCAAGCACCTCTGCAATGATTCAAGGAAGGATAGATAATTCAAATAATTATTTAGGACCTGGAAATTATGATTTGAAAATAAAAAGATATACACAATCGGGAAACGCGGCTGATGATAGCGAGCAAAACGTAGTTGTAAATATTAATTATGTTTTGCAAACTCCAAGTATTTCGCCTTCAGCAGTAACACAAACACAAACTCCAGTTGCTACTATTTTAGATACAATTATCCCAACTACAATTCCAGAAGAAGTAATTTTGAAGACAAACCCTCCTGAAATTTTAGCCGATGAAACACAAAAACAAATTTCGAATACTCCAATTCCAAGTATTGAGAGCGTTCAAGAAATTCCCAAAAATAATTTTCCATTTTTTGCAGCTAGTATTTTTGCAATCGGTTTATTTTTGATTGGAATGGGAGCTTATCTAATATATACTAAAATACATGTTCGCTAAACTTAGTAAGAATAAATTTCTATGGTTTTATTTGCCAATAATTATCTGGATGATTGCAATTTTTTCCGGATCTTCTGTAAGCTCACCGACGGTAACAAATAACGTAACAGTGGATTTTGCAGCTCATAAAACTGCACATGTAATTGAATATGCAATACTTGCTGTGCTTTTATTTAGAGCTTTGAGGCAGGAAAAAATAAATGTTACAGAAGCTGTCATTTATGCAATTTTAATTGCAGGATTTTATGGATTTACTGATGAATTTCATCAAAGCTTTACAGCACATCGTACGACTCGCCTTCGCGATGTTTTTATTGATACAATAGGGGCGACTGCCGGAGTTTTAATAGTATGGAAATTATTACCAAAAATGCCGAAGAAACTTTTAGACTTGGCGAAAAAATTGGATCTGATTTAATTCGCCTGTCGGCGGGAACACAAACAATAGCGCTTTCTGGAGATCTTGGTTCTGGTAAGACTGTTTTTGTGCAAGGTTTGGCTAAAGGACTTGGAATAAAAAACAGAATACAATCCCCAACTTTTATTTTGATGAGAAGGTATGGGAGTTTTTATCACTTGGATTTATATAGACTCGAAAATAATGTGGAAAGACAAGTTGAAGAACTTGGACTTTTTGATATCTGGAAACAAAAAAATAATATTGTTGCAATTGAGTGGGCTGAGAAGGTCAAAAGCATTTTACCAAAAGAAACTATATTTATTAATTTTGAGAATGTTAATGAAAATGAAAGGAAAATTACAATCACAGAATGAAACTATTTATTGACACAACTGATAGAGAAAAAATAATTATCGGTTTAGATGATAAAAAATTTGAGACAAATGCAAGAGAAAATTCATCACAGAAGCTTTTGCCTTTTATTGAAGAAACATTAAAAAAAGAAAAGAAAGATATTAAAGATATTTCTGAAATAACTGTTGCAACTGGGCCTGGAAGTTTTACTGGAATAAGAGTTGGAGTAGCTGTTGCTAATACCCTTGCTTATGTATTGAAAATTCCTGTGAACAAAAAAGCTCTTGAGCTTGATATTAATTATTAGTTCATTTATAATCCTTTTATGCGAAAGCTATCATTAATTTTGGTAGCTGCCCTCCTTACAATACTTGCAGTTCATGCTGCAAATAAAAACATAGTAAAAGCTGATGTGGAGCTTGATATAACTTGCGGATGTAGTACACCAACTCCTACGCCGACTTTTGTGCCAACACCAACTCCAACGACACAGCCAACTTCCACACCAAATAATTCAACTCCTCCAAACGGAAATGTTGGAGCACCAGTTTGTACAGATCCAGTTCCTGCAAAGCCAATAATTACTTCTGTTAAACAAATTGGAACAAAAGCGACAATAACCTGGACAAAAATTGATATGGCAAATCATTATGTGATTTTTTACGGAACAGATCCTGGTAGCGAAGAGTTTGGAGTGCCAGATACTGGAAATGTAACAAGTTATACAATTAATTCACTTAATCCGAAATTAAAATATTATTTTGATGTACTTTCTGTAAATGGATGCCAACCAAGCTCTAATGGACAAGTTTTAGGAGCTAGCACTTCAGTTTTAGCGTCAACAGATTCTGATTTAATAATGCCGAGATTTATTCTTGGTATAATTGCTGCAGGAGTTACCTTCTTTGTTATCAAAAAATATTCTCTTTAAATTAATAATTGCAGTTTATATTGGAGCAGCTGTTTTTGCACTTACTAATCCAAGTTTGCAATGGACCAAACCGCAACCAACAACTATTTCAACTATCTCAAATAGCCCGACTGATATAAAAATTTCTAAAATAAATTTGGATTTGGCAATATCACCTGCGATTTTAAAGGGAAATGAGTGGCAGCTTTTTGATGACAGAGTTGCTTGGCTTAGTTCTTCAGCACTTCCTGGAAAAGGTAATACAATTATGTATGCACATGACAGAGTTGGGCTTTTTGCTAATTTAAAAAATCTAAAACCAGGAGATGAAATTGATATATATACAAACAAATGGATAATTTATAAAGTTACACAGGTACATGCAGTCTTGCCAACGGATGTAAATGCTGTGCTTGGAACACAAAACCGCTTAACGCTTTATACCTGTGATGGCAGCTTTGATCAAAAGCGACTGGTAGTGTATGCTGAGTAGTAATGGAAGCACTTGCCCACCTTTTTGTTCCGAGAGTTAGTAATAATCACAAAGCAAAAATTCTACATTCTTCATCTCTTTTATTAATTGTTTTTGGAATTCTTATATTTCAATTTACTTTACAAATTACAAGTCATAAAAGCGGTCAGGTTTTAGGCTATGCTGCAAATATATCTCCATCTGAAGTTGAAAGATTAACAAATGTTCAAAGAGAACAAAACGGTTTAGGGGATTTGACAGATAATCCTGAACTTGATGCAGGAGCGCTTGCAAAAGGACAGAATATGCTTAAAGAACAATATTGGGCTCATGTTGCACCGGATGGCACACAACCCTGGGCTTTTTTTGTTGCGCAAGGATATAGTTATCAGTATGCTGGAGAAAATTTGGCGAGGGATTTTCCAGATGCACAAAGCGCTGTTACTGCATGGATGAATTCGCCAACACATCGAGAAAACATGCTTAGTCCAAATTATAAAGATATTGGAATTGGGGTTGTTGAAGGAAATTTGAACGGAGTTGATACAACTATTATTGTCCAATTTTTTGGAACAAAATTGGGAGATGCGCTGCCAGTTCAACCAGTTGCTGCAGCAACACTTACACCTAGCCCAACAACAAAACCAAAAGCGACTGTGTCAGCCGGCGCTACGCCTCAGGCTGTGATTGCGGCAGTCTTGCCAACTCCGACTCCTGTCGTAACTCCCGTGGCGAGTTTAATTCCTCAAACTTTGGTTGCGTCAAGTAAAGTAACGCCTTTTGATTTAACAAAAATAATTTCTCTTTCACTTGTAGGGATTTTAATTCTAGTTGTTGCTGTTGATGGATTTTTAATTAATAGACGTAAAATTTTTAGAGTTGCAGGGCATTATCCAGCACATATTGCATTTTTGGGAATGATATTAATTATTTTAATATTTATTGGTGTTGGGAGAATTTTGTGACAAAACACTTATCTGATTATTTTAGTTTGGGAGGAATTCTAATTGCGACAGTTATTGGTTTTTTTGCATTTTCTTATAATAAAGATTTTCAACTTGCTGTTGTGACAGCATCAAGCTTTTCTTATTTTGTATGGGGAATAATACATCACTTTATTAAAAAAGATTTAAATTTGCAGATCTTGATTGAATATGCGATGTTCTCTTTGATTGGATTTGTAACTTTAGTTGCTATAATCTATAGATCATGACTTCAGATCTGGACAAAAACGGTTTTTATAGTCCGACAAACGGATCTGTAACTTTTCGTAAAATTGTTGAACAAATTGCAGAATTTGTTGATAGCGACTCGAAAAGTCTTTACAGTGTAATTATTGGATCTGATTCGCAAATAAAACACAGCAAAACTGGCGCAGAATGTGACTTTGTTACTGCAATCGTAGTTCACCGTCATGGATATGGAGCAAGATATTTTTGGAAAAGAGAAACTATTAAGAAAGCTCCAGTTTTAAGAGACAGAATTTATGAAGAAACTGCACGAAGCCTTTCAGCTGCTGCAATTATTGTTCCAGTGATTCGTGAGAGAATTGAAAAAGATAAATATAATTTTGAAATTCATGTTGATGTTGGGCCAAACGGGAAAACACGCGAAATGATTAAAGAACTTGTGGGAATGGTGAATGGAATGGGATATAATGCAAAAACGAAACCATACAGTTGGGGAGCAAGCTCAGTTGCAGATAAACACACATAGTGTTATTATGGGCCACTTTATGGCAATTGAGGGTGATCGTAAATTTTTTGTACAAATGGATGATGAAGCTTTCGGTCATCTTGTTTTGAAAGCTCGTGACTCAAAAGGTAGAGAATTTGGGATGATGATTCTTCCCGGGAATAAAGTTGTTATTAATGATCCTGAAAATGGATTGGTAGAAATTCATAATGGTGACACTTTTGATTTGAGAGTAGAAATAGTTTCTAGTCAAAAAAGCTAACTATTTTTCTTCTGATTAGATATTCGCCACTTTTCAATTTCTGCATGATTTCCAGATTTTAAAATTTCTGGAACAACCCAACCGTTGTAATTATCGGGGCGTGTGTATTGTGGATATTCTAAAACTCCTTCAATTGTGTGGCTTTCTTTTTGAGTCGCTTCAATTTCAAGAACTCCTGGAATTAAACGGGTAATTGCATCGGTAATTACCATTGCAGGGATTTCTCCGCCAGTTAAAACATAATCGCCAATGGAAATTATTTCATCAACTAAATTTTCGTGAACTCTGTGATCAATTCCTTCATAGTGGCCACAAATTAATATTAGATGTTTTTCTTTTGATAAATTAACTGCCTTTTTTTGTGTAAACTTTACACCAGCCGCGTCTAACAAAATTACTTTTGAATTTTTATTTTTAATTTCTTTTAGAGCAGCATCAACTACATCAACTCTAATTAACATTCCTTTACCGCCGCCGTATGTTTTATCATCTACACTACCACGAGCGTCAATTGCCCATTTTCTTAAATCATAAATATTTATTTCGACTAATTCTTTTTTCTTTGCAGCAAGCAACATTGATTCATCAAATGGACCAACAAACATATTTGGGAAAAGAGTTAGAATATCAATTTTAACCATACTATATTATACTTGAACTATGGACAAAATCGTAATTGTTATGCCTGCCTGGAACGAAGCAGGAAATATTTCGGAAATGATTGAGACTTTGGTTAAGAAAGAATTTCCAACAATTAAAGCTGATATGCAACTTCTAATTGTTGATAATCATTCAACTGACGGAATGACTGAGGCAGTCGAAAAATATTCTAAAAAATACAAAAACGTAAAAATAATTCAGCAAGAAAATAAAGGACTTGGATGGGCATACGTTAGCGGATTTAAACATGCAATGAGTGAAATGAAAGCTGATGGCGTTCTTGAAATGGATGCAGATTTTCAACATCCTCCGCGCTTTGTAAAGCCTATGGTTGGGGCATATTTAAATGGAGCAGATTATGTAATTGGATCGCGATATATCCCAGGCGGAAGTGTTCCAAAAGAATGGGAAACAACAAGAAAGGCAACTAGTTTTTTTGGAAATTTATTTATTCGTTTGGCACTTTTAAATTTCAAAATTCATGATCTTACAACTGGATTTAGACTTTCAAAAGTAAAAGGAATTTTAGATAAAATTGATTTAGATAATTTAATGGAACTAAACCGTTTTGCTTATAAGGTCGATTTGCTTTATCAATCTTTGAAATTATCTAAAAAAACTGTTGAAGTGCCACTTGAATTTGCATCACGAACAAAAGAAAAATCGAAATTTAATTACAAAGAAATGATTTCCACATTTCGCGTTGCAATAATACTTGGAATAAAAGATAAACAAAAGTTTTTAAAATTTGCTGTTGTTGGAGGAATTGGATTTGTTATACAAACAGTTGTTTTTGAAGTTTTGGGAGTTTTTACAAAAGTTTTATCACCATCAATTGCTACTCTTCTTGGAGGAGAACTTGCAGTAATTTCCAACTTTACTTTAAATAATATTTGGACTTTTAAGTCTGATCAAGTAAAAGGAGTAAAAATAATTTGGAAGTTTATACAGTTTAATTTAACAAGTTTTATAGCTCTTGGAATTCAATTTGTAATTTTGAAAATTGGAGAAGGAGTTGCAAACGGAAACAAATTAATTATTAATGCGTTTTATTTGGGTGCAATTGTAATAGTTATGATTACAAATTATATTGTTTACAATAAAATTATTTGGAGGACGAAGTCACTAAATTAGATAATTTTTGTGTTGGTTTTTGATCGATAGATTTATATTTTGTTTGAAGACTTATTTCTCCGTTTATGTAACGAACTCCTTCGAGACGATATCTTTGAGAATTTAATCGCCAGTGGATAGGATTGTGGAATCTTTCTGACATGAAACTTATTATACCAGAGGTTACAAATACAGAATATTTCTTCTAGTTTTTTCTGCTAATTCTAAAATTTTGTTGCCATTTTCTGTGTGTGGAAAATTTTCATAATGCCGTTCTATAACTGGAATTAACGTATTTAGAAAATCAAGATTAATATCCTGATCGTTCTGTAGTTTGTCTTTTAGTAACTCAGTAATGTTTCTATAAATATCATCAAATAGTTTATTGCCAGTTGGATGACTGTCAATTCCATAATAACAAAAGTAACTGATAAAAGGATTTTTATATGGATCGTTGTAAGAAATTGTGTTTGTCGATCTAGGGCGTCCACCTTTTGAGATTATAAAATGGTGGTCCCGATTAATTATTTTTTCCATAAGGAATGGTAATTGATTGTTTTGAACTCTATCTTTTATCAGCGATGAGGTAAATTCTTGTCTTTCCTGTCTTAGTGCATCGTCAATATCTTTTGGGGAGATACTTTTGTGTTTAGTTGGTATGTGACTAAAAAGGAAACGATGTATAACTTGCTGTGTTTGTTCTTTAAATTCGTTTGGCTTGTCTATTTTCCAAGATGGATTTAGAGAATGGATGTATTCGAACATAAGAGATTGAAGATATGGATCGCCCTGTGAGTGTTTAAAAGAATGAAGCAATATTTCAGTGGCAGTGTTAGCGGTGAACTGTTCTGGAATATTATCGGTCATTTACAAGAGTGGGCCCCAGTTGCTGATTGGCATAGCATTGTTACTAATAAATGCTAAAGCAAAAAGAAAAGTTGGAATAATTAAAACAAGAAATGCTATTTTAAATTCTTTAGAACTTGCGTACTTTGCAAATGCAGCATATATAAAAGGAACGATTGGCAGAGCATAACGCATTAAATCGCGATGAGCGACAAATAAAAGAGTTGACCCAAAAATTCCAACAAAACATGCAAGAGTCCAATCTTTTTGTTTAATCAATCGCATAAAAGCAATGCTTGCAAATAAATAAATAAATAAAATTTCTTCCAACCAAAATGTGCCTACCCAAGGGGCGCTGTAATTAAAAATCTGAAAAGGAGGAAACATCAAATGAATATTGTCACCTGAATGAAAATATGCAAAAAAATCGTTAAATTGCAATTTATAAATATAAAAAATTACCAGAAGGGTAATTGGAATTAAAATTAATGGATATTTTTTGAGGTTTAAGGACTTGATCCAAGGACCAAATTTTGTTGTTGCGAAAGATTTAAATCTTGGAAGAAAAGTGGCTGCAAAATAGGTAACAAATAACAAAATTCCTGGAGATTTTGTCAGAGTTGCAATAATTCCCCAAATTGCAGAAGCCCAGAATTTTTTTTGATCATAATAATAAATTGATGCAATTATTGCGCCGATAAATAATGGTTCGGGAGATCCAACAGAACGGACGATTAGCCAGCGAGCTGGAAAAATAGAAAAAACTGCAGTGAGCCATAATGCGTCTATTTCGTTTACATAAAGTTTCATTAATTTATTGAAAAAATAGAGAGCAATTAAAGAAGTGAATAATGTAATTGCGAGCATTGAATAAGGGAAATTTTTTGTAACTAATCCCAAACCTCTAATCAATAAAGGAAAAAGCGGAAAATGGGCTGCATAATATTGAACTGGCAAAGGAAACTCAAAATTGTTTTTAATTTGATTTGTGTTGTATAAAGTTTTTGCTACAACTAAATAAAGAGGGCCATCGTAGTTTGCAACTATTGTTTCAAGCCCGTTTTGAGGAAGTGGAATGTTATCTATTTGCGGAACTTTGAAATAAAAAATACCCCAAATGATTAATGGAGGAATAAGAGTTAGGAGAATAAGCGGGAAGATGTTTTTGATAGTTTTCATTGATATAATCATATCATGAGTTATTTAATAGATGAACTTTCTGTCTTTTTTCCGTGTTATAACGAAGAAGCAAATATAAAAGAAACTGTTAGTAAAGCTAAAAAAGTTTTAGAAAAAACAGCAAAAAAATGGGAAATAATTATTGTGAATGATGGAAGCAAAGATAATACTTCAGAGATTGCACACAAACTTGCCAAAGAAGATAAAAGAATTAAGGTGATTGATCAGGAAAATAGAGGATATGGGGGAGCCCTTCAAACTGGGCTTTATAATGCAAAATACAATTGGATAAGTTTTACAGATTCTGACGGACAATTTGATTTTGGCGAAATAAATAATTTTATTAATGAACAAAAAATTACAAAAGCAGATCTTGTAATTGGATATTATAAAAAAAGACAAGTATCGGACTTTGTAATTATGACCAGTAAAATTTGGGAAGTTGCCGTTTTTATTTTGTTTGGACTTCATGTAACTGACATTGATTGTGGTTTTAAATTAATAAATAAAAAGGTAATAGAAAAGATTCCACATTTAACTGCTGAAAGAGGTGCGTTTATCTCCAGCGAATTGCTTATAAAAGCTAAAAAAGAAAAATTTAAAATTGTAGAAATTCCAGTGACTCATTATCCAAGAAAAGGAGGAGCAGCAACTGGACGAAAAATAAATGTCATAATAAAAAGCTTTGTTGATTTATTTAAATTATGGACAAAATTAAATCTTGGATAGTAAATAATAAATTAGAATTTGTTTTATTATTAACAGTTTTATTGGTTGGCGCATTTGCGCGTCTTTATAAAATTGACCAATACATGACCTTTTTGGGTGATGAGGGACGTGATGTAATAATTGTCCGAAGAATTTTTACACAACTTCACCCGCCTTTAATTGGGCCTGGAACTTCAATAGGAAATATGTATTTAGGACCAGCATATTACTATATGATGGCGCTTCCGCTTTTAATTTTTAATTTTAATCCGGTAGGGCCTGCAATATTTATTGCAATTCTTGGTCTTATTACAATTTTGTTTTTATGGAAAGTGATAAGAGAATGGTTCCCTACAAAAAAAATAAATTACGGCGCTTTAGTTGCGAGTTTTTTGTATGCAATTTCTCCTGTCATTATTATTTATTCGCGAAGTTCATGGAATCCAAATATAATGCCATTTTTTGCGCTTCTTACAGTTTATTCAATATGGAAAGTTTGGGTGACGAAAAATTTTAAATGGTTAATTATTACAGGAATATCGTATGCATGTTGTTTGCAATCTCATTATCTTGGTTTACTTTTAGCACCTACAATTTTAGTAATCTGGTTTTTGGTTTTAATTAAAACTCCTATAAAAAAGAAATTTTTGGGCTATTCATTTGTTAGTTTGTTTTTGTTTTTACTCATTATGTCGCCGCTTGCAATTTTTGATTTTAGACACAACTTTATAAATTCCAAAGCAATTCTTGCCTTTTTTACAGACCGTCAAACGACAGTTTCAGTACTTCCTTGGAAAGCAATCCCAGGAATGTGGCCGATTTTGGCAAATATTACTGGAGATTTAGTGGGAGCAAAAACAAATATTGTTGGAGTTGTTGTTGCAGCACTTATTTTAATTGCCTTTGTATTTGTTTATCTAATAAGAAGAGAAAAATATAATTTTAAAAAGACAACTGTAACTTTGACAATAACAATGTGGCTTTTCTTTGGCCTTATTGGACTTGCTCTTTATAAGCAACATATTTATGACCATTATTATGGATTTATTTTTGTAACTCCATTTATAATGCTTGGAGCAATAATAAATAATTTAAAATACAAAATTGGATATTTATTAATTGCGATTTTAGTTTTGGGAATTGTTTTTGTTGATATACAAAATTCTCCTCTTGCCGCAGCTCCGAATATGCAAATGCAGCGAGCGAGATTTGTTGCTACAAAAGTTGAAGAGATTGCAAACGGAGAAAGATTTAATTTTGCCCTTATTGCTGACAGTAATTATGATAGTGCTTATCGATATTTTATGGATTTGGATAATGCAAAAGTAGTTGATATAAACCCCCAGGATACTAAAGATACAATTACAGATCAATTAATTGTTGTTTGTGAGAGAGAAAAAGATAAATGTGATCCAACGCATAATCCAAAAGCAGAAGTTGCAGGATTTGGATGGACTAAAATTGTGGCAGAATATGATAATGTTTTTGGTGTTACAATATACAAACTTGCTCATACAAATTAAATAAAATGAATTATCCTCAATCGGGCGAAATCTTAGAAGAGATTAAAAAAGCTAAAAAGATTTTAGTTAATCTTCACAGAGGGCCTGATCCTGATTCATATGCCTGCGCTTTTGCGCTTTATTATTTTTTAATTTCACAAAATAAAGACGTTACGATTGTTTTAACAAATACAAGCGAATTATCTAATCAGCTTAAAAAGTTTGATGATTCAGATAAAGTTAAATTAGTAGATTATTCAAAAATTGATTTTTCAAAATATGATTTATTTATAAGTCCTGATAGCGGAAGCTTACAGCAGATTGTTGATAATCCGGAAATAAAAGTTTTGGATATTAAAATTATTGTTATCGATCATCATGCAAGTAATGATAAATTTGGAAAAATTAATTTAATCGATTCATCTGCAGTATCTTGTTCACAAATTATCTATCTTATATTTAAGGATTGGGATTTTTTTATAGATAGTAAAATGGCAAGCTTATTAATGTTTGGAATTATTGCAGATAGTGGAGTTTTTGCTTTTTCAAATGACAGTAAAGTTATGAAAATTGCAGGAGAGTTAATGGAACTTGGAGCGAATAAAGAAAAAATTATAAATGATTTTTTTAGAACAAAACCTTTTAGCTTAATAAAGTCTTTTGGTGAGTTTTTATCACGAATGGAATTTGATAAGGAGCATAAATTTGTATGGACGGCTATTTCTTATGAAGATTATTTAAAACTTAAAATTCCGCCAAAAGCTGCATCTGTTTTTGCAACTGATTATGCAAGTATTGTTGATGGATCTGATTTTGGATTAATTATGTGTGAAGACGAGAAAAATAAATTAAAAATAAGTTTTAGGTCACGAAGCAATATTGATGTTTCAAAACTGGCGGAACAATTAAACGGAGGAGGTCATAAAAAGGCAGCCGGAGGACAAATAGAAGGAATGAAATTTGAAGAAGCGGTAAATAAGGTTTTGGAAGTAGCTAGGAAATTTGCTGACGAGTCCAAGTAATAGTTTCTGTTAATTCTTCGTCAAGAGAAGTTTTTGGAGTAAAACTGAAACATCAGGAACTCTTCTTTAAGAGCTTGTAAAATAAATTTAGGAATTACATTTAGATATCTTTTATTAATTCCTCTTGGGCCATAGCAATTAAAATATCTAACAATTGAAAATTTTAAACCTTCATCGTGAAGGCCAAATAAATATTCTTCTCCTAAAGCTTTCGCAAAACCATAAGACCATCTTGAAATAATTTGTGCTTTTCCCATAAACCTCAGATGAAGATGTAAAAAGAATTTTTTTGTTGTCACTTAATGCGATTTCTGCAACATTTCTAATTATTTTTTAAGTACTGTTTTATTTTGCACATCACCTTTTATAAATTTGAAGTTCTTGTTTTTTGAAAAACTTTTTAAATTACTTTTACTTCTAGCAAATAAATTATCAAAAGCAATTACTTCATTGCCTTGTTCAAGCAACATTTCACAAAGATGAGAGCCGATAAAACCTGCACCGCCTGTAACTAAAATAATTTTCCCAGATATACTGATGAGATAATATCAGTTGTGTTAAAATTTATAAGGTGCTTAAGAAAAATTGGTTGATTATTTTAATTTTGGTGGCAGCTCTTTTTTTAAGAGTTTATAGAATACCTCAAGTTTTAGGGTTTTATTTTGATCAAGGAAGAGATGCTTTGGTAATTTGGGATTTGATTCATCTTCATAAGTTTTTTTTAATTGGGCCGACAACAGGGCTTGCTGGAATTTTTCGTGGACCTTATTATTATTATTTAATTGCACCATTTTATTTTTTGGGCGGCGGAAACCCAGTTGTTCCTGTTGATTTTCTTGCATTAACTTCTGTAATTGCAATTTATTTAATGTATTTACTCGCAAGTAAGATACAGGATAAAACTTCTGGAATAATTGCTGCGGTAATTGCCGGTTTTTCTTTTTATATAGTACTTGCAGGGAGATGGCTTTCAAACCCAACGCCGATGTTAATTTTATCTATGATTTTAGTATATTCAATGTTTCGTATTGCTAAAACAAATAAGAGAAAAGATGCGCAAATTTGGTGGGCGATAATATCTGCTGTTGCTGGACTATCTTTATTTAATTTTGGATCTTCCGGGGAATTTTTTTATTTTCCTGCATTATTTATTTTTGTAATTTGGCAAAGAAGGAAATTTCCCACATTAAAATATTTATTAATTTCTGGTTTTGTTTTCTTTTTAACATTTGCACCACTTGTTTTATTTGACTTAAAGCATGATCATATTTTGCTTCATAATTTGTTTTCGACTTTTGGAGGAGATGGCGGAAGTTTTAAATTGCCAACGCAAAGTTTTATGGCTGAAAGAACAAGATCGTATTATGACATTTTTACAAATAAACTTTTTGATGCGAGGGAAAAACCTGAAATTATAGTAATGGTTATTGCTGCTATTTTCTTTTTAATTAATTTACCAAAACTAATTAAAAATGATGGATATAAAATAATAATTTTACTATTAATTTCTCCAATAATAGGACTTTATTTTTATCAAGGAAATTATGGAGTTTTATATGATTATTATTTAACAGGATATTATTTGATTTTTATTTTATTTTACGGACTTATTTTTGGGAAAATTTGGAAAGCTAATATTGTTGGGAAATTATTTATAGTTTATTTCTTATATTTATTTTTTTCCGGGAACCTCCCAATTATCTGGTCGAAAATAAATGACAATTGTACGGGAAATGGAACTATTTGTTTTGCAAATGAAAAAACAGCAATTAATTGGATTTATGACAATTCTGCAGGGCAAAAGTTTAATGTAGATATTTATGTACCACCGCAAATTCCATATGCTTATAATTACATACTTACCTGGAGGTCAAATCCAAATAATGTAACTGAAAATGTTCCGCTTTTGTATACTCTTTATGAAGTTGACGATCAGCATCCGAGTATTCTTAATGATTGGCTAAAGAGACAAAATGGAATTGGTAAAATAGAAGCAGTTTATTCAACTGGAGGAATAACTGTACAGAGAAGGATTAGAAATGATTAAATATTTAAAACAAAATAAAATTTTATTTTTAATTTTAATTTTGGGGCTCTTCTTAAGAGTTTATAAGCCATTAACTTTTTTTTATTTTGATCATGATAGTGATCTTGCTGGATGGATTATGCGAGATATTTTGTTTAATCATCATCTAAGGCTTATTGGACAGGAAACTTCGTCACATGGAATTTTTATCGGGCCATATTTTTATTATTTACAAATTCCATTTTTTCTTTTAACAAAAATGGATCCTGCAGGAACATTACTGTTATCAATTATTTTGGGAATATTTTCTGTTTGGAGTGTCTATTTTGTTTTTACAAAGATGTTTAGCAAAAATGTTGGATTAATTGGATCTTTAATTTATGCGACATCGTCTTTGGTTGTGTTTACGGATCGCGAAGTTGTTCCAACGATGCCAGTAATGCTTTGGACAATATGGTTTTTATTTTCATTAAACCAAATTTTAAAAGGTAAAAAGTATGGTTATATAATTTTGGGAATTTTAATTGGATTAGTTTGGAGTCTAAATTTGCAGCTTATTATTTTAATGCCACTTGTCATTTTGGCGCAAATATTTTCAAAAAAACAAATTAATTTTAAAGAATTGATTGTTGGATCAATAATTGCATTTTTGATGAATATTCCTTTTATTGCTTTTGAACTCCGCCATGGATTTCAACAAACAAAGGCTCTTTTTGCATCTCTTACTACAAGTAAAGATTATATTTCTGGCACTTCGATGGGATTTTTTGCCAAACTAGACCGCACCATGCAATTGGTTTATAAAAATTCAACGAATATTTTTGCATTAAACACAATAAATCTTGATACAAGAATAATGTTTTGGTTTTTTGTAGTTTTAATTCTCTGTTTTGTTTACAAAAAAATAATTTCAAAAAATTTAGGAGTTATTTTTTTAATTTGGCTTTCAATTTATATTTTGTTTTTTTCGAAAATATCTTTAAATGTTTCAGAATATTATCTAAACGGTATGAATATTGTTTATATAATACTTGCTGCGATTGGAATTAATGAATTAATAAAAAATAAAAAAAGAAAACACTTTGGATTTTTATTAATTGGGATATTTTTAATTTTAAATTTATACCAGTTTTTTACGAGACCTGTTAATGCTGATGGTTATATAGAAAGAAAAGCAATAATTTCTGCAATAAAGGAAGATGCAGATCTTCATAATTATCCATGTGTTTCGTTGTCTTTTATAACAACACCTGGAAATGATTTGGGATACAGGTATTTTACTTGGGAGGAAAATTTAAAAACAAAACCAGTATCAAATAATATTCCGGTTTACTCAATTGTTTTCCCGCTCTCTCTCGTTGATGGATTTGATAAAAGTTATGGAGCACTTGGACTTATAAAGCCAGACTATAAAAAGTATAATCTGAAAACAATTGATACATCCTGTGAAGGAAAAGATTATAATTTAACTTATCCAATGTTTGGATTTACTAATTAATATGCAAAAAATTTTTCTTTCAGTAATAATTCCTTGTTATAACGAAGAGAAAAATTTGCAAAGAAAAGTTTTAGACGAAGTTTATAAATATTTATCTAAAAAGGATTTTAATTTTGAGGTAATAATTTCCGATGATGGAAGTACAGATAATTCTAAAGAAATTATTGAAAAGCAAATTAAAACTCTAAAGAATTTTAAGTTATTAAAAAATGAACATGGAGGTAAACCATCAGCTCTTCTTTCGGGATTAAAACAAGCAAAAGGTGAATGGGTACTGTTTACAGATATGGATCAGTCAACTCCAATTGATCAACTTGATAAACTTTTGCCTTTTACAAAATATGCAGAAGTTGTAATTGGATCACGAGGATTTAATCGAAATAATTTTTCAATACTTCGAAGAATTGGATCGGTTGTATTTCTTACTTTTAGAAGGATTTTAATACTACCAGAAATTAAAGATACACAATGTGGATTTAAACTATTTAAAAGAACGGATATTGAGAAAGCTTTCCCAGAACTTGAATTTTTTAAAACAAAACAGAGGACTTCTGGGTGGAAAGTTACATCTTATGATGTGGAACTACTTCATATTTTGAAAATTAATGGATGTAAAATTAAGGAAGTTGAAGTTTCGTGGCACGACCGTGATGTCAGCAATACTAAGGGGCATGGGTCAGGGCGTTATTTTCGGGAGAGTGAGGAAATGCTAATGCAAATAATACGTGTAAAAATGAATGATATGAAAGGGCTGTATTCATGACAAAATATGCATTTGTAACTGGGGCGTCACGCGGGCTTGGAGATGCTTTTGTAAAAAATTTATCTAATAATTATTTTGTTTTTGCTGGTGTAAGAAGTCTTGATTTTAGATTACAAAATCCTCCAAACATTTATTACTTTCCACTTGATGTGACTGATGATGATCAAATTAATGAAGCTTTTAAGATGATTTCTAAAAAAACCAAAGTATTGGATTTGTTGATTAATAACGCTGGAATAAATAAAGATACTGCAACAAATAATAATCCGGATATTGCTTGTAAACTGGAAAACCTGGAAAGAGAAATATTAATTAAAATGTTTAATACCAATGCAGTTTCGCCGCTTTTTGTTTTGAAAAAATTTTTGCCGCTTCTTAATTCAAACCCAAGCTTTGTAATTAACATTTCGTCTGATCGTGCATCCTTTCACGACGAATTTGGAAGTGAAACTGGAAATTATGGATATCGTGCAAGCAAGGTGGCTTTAAATATGTATACTTTTTGTAGCATTGCTGACTTACCGAATACTGTAAAAACTTTTGCAGTTCATCCGGGAGATATGAAAACAGATATGAATCCAGACGGAACTGATGATCCGGCAGAACAGGCAGAAAAAATAATCGCAATTACGAAAAGCTGGAAAGAAGAATTTAATGGAAAATTTTTAAGATATGACGGGAATTTATATCCATTATAAGCAAAGCTTGTAATAATTACATTATGACGAAATTAATTAAGAATTGGTTTTGGCAAATTCTAATTTTGATAGGAATTTTAATTTTTGCTTTTGTAATTCGAATACTTCATTTAACAATTCTTCCTGTTTTTGCTGATGAGGCAATTTATATAAGGTGGAGCCAGGTGATGGCAGCTGAGTCAACACTGCGATTTTTGCCACTTTCTGACGGAAAAGAACCGCTTTATATGTGGATCTTGATGCTTTTAATTAGACATTTTCAGGATCCGTTGTGGATTGGAAGATTGGAATCAGTGATTTGTGGAATAGGAACTATAGTTGGAATTTTTGCATCTTCTTATTTGCTTTTTAAAAATAAAATTATTTCTTTGCTTGCGTCGTTTTTGTGGGCAATTGTTCCGATAGCATTTTTCTTCGACAGGATGGCATTAGTTGATTCAATGCTTTGTATGTTTGGTATTTGGACATTCTTTTTTGCATTATTGACCGCAAAATTTAAAAGACTTGATACAGCAATGCTTGCAGGATTTTGTTTAGGTTTTGCATGGCTTACAAAATCTCCTGCTATATTTTTTATTTTATTAATTCCAGTCACTTGGCTTTTTGCGGGTAATTTTAAAGAACTTTTGAAACTTATTGGCTTAACTTTAGTAACTTATGTAATTGCTTTTGGAATGTTTAATATTTTAAGACTTGGGCCAAATTTTGAACTTATTGCATCGCGAAATTTGGATTATGTTTATCCAATTTCTCACATTTGGACAAATCCGCGCGATCCGTTTACGTCTTATATTACTGAAGTTTTTGCTGACTGGCTTATTAAAATGGGGCCTGGAATTGGATTAATTTTAGCTGCAATTGGAATATTTAGAAATTACAAAAAATATTGGAAAGAAGTTGCAATTATTTTTGCCTGGTTTTTAATTCCTCTTTTGGTACAAAGCGAGTATGCAAAAGTTTTAACTGTAAGATATATTCTTTTTACAGTTCCGTTTTTTATAATTCTAATCTCAATTGCATTTTTGAATACAAAAAAGCAATTGGTGAAACTAATAACACTAACACTTCTTGTAGTTTTTATAATACAGTCTTTGCTTTTTGATAAAGATTTAATTGTTGATCCAGCAACTGCAAATTTACCAAACAGCGAACGAAGCGGATATTTGGAAGAATGGACTGCAGGACAAGGGATAAAGGAAATATCTTTCTATTTGAGAAGTTTGCCGACTGCTCCACAAATTGTAGTTGGAACAGAAGGATTTTTTGGAACGCTTCCTGATGGACTTGAAATGTATCTTAATAATTATCCAAAAGTTACAGTTGTTGGGACGGGGCTTAATTTTACTGATGTACCAGAACAGTTAAAAGCTGCATTTAAAGCAGGCGATCAGACATTTTTTGTTGTAAATACTTCAAGAATTTTAATAAAGCCTGAAGATTATCAAAGATTGGGATTAAAATTAATTGCAAGCTATCCAAAAGCGATGATAAAAGAAAAGGATAGCGATGAATATGCAAGATTTGGACCACAGGAAGCGTTATTATTTTTTCAAATTGTAGAACCAAATAAGAAATAATTACTCTAAATTTATTTCCTGTTTATAAATTTTCAATAAGTCAGTAGGTACGTATTGAACTATTCGTATGCCATTTAAATTGTTGTCTTGTAGTTTGGTTAACTCCATATTTTTGGGTAATAGTGGGTGTCTGCCTTTTTGCATATTTCTCCAATGTACTGAATCTGATAGTTCTTTAATTCTCTTTGCTTCTTCGTTGCCATATTTATTACCATAATAAGGAATCGCTTCATCGGATAACTTGGAGCGGCTGTGAAAATCTGGAAATAGAATTCTTATTTCTAGTGGTTGATTGGTTGTGCCCCTGGTTGGAATTTGGTAGGTTTTTGTTGTTCCATAATACCCGATTTTTCCAGAATAATCTTTGTCTTGCTGTGTAATTGTTGACAGCCCTTGTGTAAGTTTTAGTGTGGGCTGGTCAAGTGTTTGAATTTTTCCTTCCCACTCCTTTCTTCCGAGATTAGAACCATGATAGAGAGTTGTCCAGTACTTTGGTGCTTCTAAATCAGAAATTTCTTGGTTAATTTCTTTTGAAGATTCATCACTCATTACTTATTTTAGCATTTTTGTGGATTAAAAATCTTTATTTTGATAAGATTTGGATATGGGCTTTTTAAGAAAACTTTATCATTCTTCTAATTTTTGGCCTCTGGTAATTGTAATTTTATTTGCGATTTTGGCAGGCAAAGGTTTAATTGGTTCGGGGTATTTCAATATGCATGATGATTTGCAGATGATGAGGCAGCTTGAAATGGAAAAATGTTTTTTGACTTTGCAAATTCCTTGCCGTTGGGTACCTGATATGGGGTATGGATTTGGATTTCCTCTGTTTAATTTTTATCCGCCACTTCCGTATTTATATGGAGAAATATTTAGAGTTTTTGGTTTTGCATTTACTGAAACAGTTAAATTAACTTTTATTTCAGCCTTTATTTTTTCCGGAATATCAATGTATTACCTTGCAAAAGAATTTTGGGGAAAACTTGGAGGAATAGTTTCATCCATTTTTTATGTTTGGGCACCATACCATGCAGTTGACATTTATGTTCGCGGAGCGATGGATGAAGCTTGGGCTTGGATATGGATACCCTCAATACTTGCAAGCTCCTATCATTTGATTACAAAAAAAGAAAATAAAATAAGAAATATTATTTGGCTTGCAATTTCCTGGTTTGGAATTTTGCTTTCTCATAATTTAACAGCGATGATTTTTGCACCTGTATTTATTGGATGGTGTGCTATTTGGCTAATTAAAAATAATTACAAAAAAATATTTGGTACAAATTCAATTAGGACCGTATTAAATTTTATAGCTGCTGGAATTTTGTCACTTGGGCTTGCAGCATTTTTTACTCTTCCGGTTTTGCTTGAACAAAAATATGTGCAAACAAATACTTTGATTGAAGGGTATTATGATTTCTCGGCACATTTTGCAACGATAAAACAACTTTTATTTTCCAGATTTTGGGGATATGGGCCATCTGTTTGGGGAGCAAATGATGGATTAACTTTTCAAGTAGGTTACTTGTACTGGATTCTACCAATAATAATTTTGGGAATTGGATTTTTGTGGTTTATTAGAAAAAGAAAGATTCAAGATTGGATGTTAATAGTAGGATACTTTTTTGTTGTTGGATGGGTTGCGGTTTTTATGATTCATAATAAATCAACGCCAATTTGGGAACATATCAATACGCTTCGATTTGTGCAATTTCCCTGGAGATTTTTAACAATTGTTGTTTTTAGTTTTTCTTTTGCTATTGGAAGTTTGGCAAAAATTTTGCCAAATAAATTTTACTTTTTAATTTTTGCTGCTGTTGCAGGACTTCTTATTATGAACTGGAATTATTTTGTCCCTGAGTTTGGACATCTTGGACCTTTGACTGATGCACAAAAATTCACAGGAGCTGCATGGGACCTTCAGCGAACTGCTGGAATTTATGATTATTTACCTGTTACTGCTGTAACTGCGCCAAAAGCTCCAATGACAAATTTTGTAGAAGTACTTGGAGGAGATGCAAAAGCGAGCAATATAAACTTAGGAACAAATAATAATAGTTTTGATATTAACGTGACAGATAATGCGATTATTCGTCTCGGCGTTTTTGAATTTCCTGGTTGGAAAGTTTTCGTTGATGGAAAAGAAATTCCAACTTTTGTGCCAAAGACTGAGCAGTGGGGGCGCATGTATGTCATGATTCCGGTAGGGGCGCATCATGTACAAGTTCATTTATATGACACACCAATAAGAACCATTGGAAATATTATTTCACTTATCTCATGGATAGGACTTGGTGCCTTTTTAATGTTACAATTTAATCGTGGAAGATATTCATCCAGAAGAGCATTTTGATCCTACATCTGAGATAACACTGGAAACTGTGAAAGATAGAATGGTTAAGGGAGTTGTGACTTTAACTTCTCAATATTTTGTTTTGTATTTAATAACTTTTTTGACAACTGGGGCATTAACTATTTTTCTAAGCCCTGCAGAATTTGGAATTTTTGGAATACTTTCTACTGTAAAACTTATCATGAGTTATTTTTCTGATATAGGACTCGCAGCTTCTCTTATTCAGAAAAAAGAAAATTTAACAACAAAAGATTTGCAAACTGCTTTTACAGTCCAGCAGGGGCTGGTTATTTTACTTTTGATAATTTTATTTTTGATTACTCCAGTAATTAAAAATACATATCATTTGGGACAAGATGGAATTTATTTAATGTATGCGCTTGGGATTTCGCTTTTTTTCTCATCTTTAAAAACAATTCCTTCAGTACTTCTTGAAAGACATTTAAAATTTGAAAGACTAGCATTTGTAAATATTATTGAAAATTTAATTTACAATTTGATTTTAGTTTTTTTGGCATGGAAAGGACTTGGAATAACATCTTATACAGTTTCGTTTTTGGCTTCTGGGATAGTTGGAGTGATTCTTATTTATTTTATGCAACCTTGGAAAATCGGAATAAGTTTCTCACTTCCAACATTAAAACATCTATTAAAATTTGGAATACCATATCAAGCTAATACTTTTATTGCTCTTCTTAAAGATCAAGCGCCAATACTTTTACTTGGAAAAATTGTTGGGCTTGAAGGAGTCGGTTATTTAACTTGGGCGCAAGGGTGGGCACAAGCACCACTTCGCATTGTAATGGATAATGTACAAAGAGTTAGTTTTCCCGCTTTTGCAAGAATGCAGGACGATAAAAGTGAACTTTCAAAAACTCTTACAAGAACAATATTTTTTATAACTTTTTTGGTAATGCCGGCAGTTTTAGGAATGATCATTTTGGCACCACAATTAATTCATGTAGTTCCTAAATGGGTGAAATGGACACCAGCAATAATTCCTTTAATATTTTTTGGATTTAATTCAATAGTCGCGAGTTTTACAACGCAAATTACAAATGTTTTTAATGCAATTGGAAAAATTAAAATAACATCATATTTAATGATTATGTGGACAGTACTCACATTAATTTTTGTGCCGCTTTTGGCCACTAAATTTGGAATTGATGGAGCAGCTTTTGCATATTGTATTGTTGAAGTTTCGTCAATTATCGCAATATATTTAGCCAAAAAATATGTAAACTTTTCATTAAATGAAAGTGTTTTGAAACCACTATATGCAAGTGCTGGAATGGCAATTTTACTTTTAATTTTGCGAAGTATTTTTACGCCAAGTTTTTATTCGATTGGATTAATGGTTATTGTCGGTGGTCTATTTTATTTTGTTTTACTTTTATTTTTAGTTGGTAAAAGTTTAATTGAAGATGCGAAAAAATCGTTTAACACATTATTTAACCGCTAATATTTATTTAATTTTACTTCTTATCGCAGGGACTGTTTCCTGGTCTATTACCATGATTAAATCGGGAATTATTTATTCTTTTGGAATGGGATTTTGGGGGGCTAATGGACATGATGGAATTTGGCATATTGCGCTAATAAATTCTCTTGCTCGCGGAAGTTTTGAAATGCCAGTTTTTGCTGGCCAACAAATTAAAAATTATCATCTTGGTTTTGATTTATTGCTTGCAGCAATTCATACAATTACACAAATTCCAACTGTGAATTTATATTTCCAAATTGTACCGCCAATACTTGCCATTCTAATTGGCATTACATGTTATTTGTTTATGATGCAGTGGACAAAATCAAAAGTTGCATCGTTTTGGGCAATATTTTTTATTTACTTTGGAGGAGATATCTCATGGATTTTTGGAAAAGGGGAATCGACATTTTGGGCGCAACAAGGAATATCGACATTAATTAATCCGCCGTTTGCATTATCTTTAATATTTATCTTTTTGGGATTATATTTTTTACTTAAGAAAAATAAATACTTACCAATATTGTTTTTTGGGATCTTATTGGAGACAAAAGCTTATGCTGGTGTCCTAATTTTAGGAAGTTTGTTTTTAGTTGGAACTTGGGAATATCTGCGAGAGAAAAAAATAGATATTTTTAAGATATTTTTTGGATCTTCTGTTTTGACTTTAATTTTATTTTTATTATTAAATCGCGGAAGTGAAAATTTATTTATTTTTCAACCGTTTTGGTTTTTGCAAAATTTATTTAATCTTGATCGTTTTTTAATACCAAAGTTGGCAAGTGCAATTACAAATTATAACTTGGCTCATAACTGGATAAAACTCGGGCCTGCTTTAATAATTGCATTCATTGTTTTTTGGATTGGAAATATGTGGACAAGGCTTTTAAAAGAATTTGAAGTAATAAGATGGTTAAGGCATCCAAAAACAATTTCTTCGCTTGATGTTTTTGTAACTTCAATAGTTATTTCAGGAGCAGCAATTCCAATGTTTTTTGTACAAAAGGGAACACCATGGAATACTATTCAATTTTTTTATTATAGTTTATTTTTTTCAGCAATTTTGGGAGGAGTTGGAATAAATTTAATTTTAAAAAGCAAATCGAAAAATTTTAAAATAATTTTTTCTATAACAATTATTTTACTAACTATTCCAACTACAGTGATTACATTGATGCAAGTTTATATTCCCGGAAGGCCTCCAGCAAAAATTGATAACGACGAAATTTCTGCATTAAATTTCTTGAGTAAACAATCTGATGGAATTGTTTTAACCTATCCGTATGATCAACAAGCTGCAAATGCAGCAATTAACAACCCGCCACGACCTTTATATTTATATGACTCGACTGCTTATGTTTCTGCATTTTCAAACCATACAACCTTTTTAGAAGATGAAGTGAATCTTGATATTACAAATTTTAATTGGAGAAATAGACTTACAGAAGAAAATCAATTTTATAATACAACTGATCAAAAAATTGCAGTGAACTTTTTGAAAACAAATAACATTAAATATATTTATTGGGTAAAACCACAAAGGGCAAAGTTGGGAGATAAACAACTAGGGTTGACAAAAATTTTTGAAAATAATATTGTGAATATATATCGTGTCAATTGATTTAGAACAATACAGACAAACACTTTCGGATGAATTTGACCTTGCACGAAGTAGTGGTTATTTATTTCCTAATTCTACAGTTTTTTTACCAGGTGAAGAGTCTGAAGAATATGTTGTCGATATGATTAACCTAATTAGAACTAATGATTTTTCTGGAGTATTTGAAAAAGTTGGTGAAGTATTGTCTGATGAGAGATTTGGAAGACTAAAAAAAGCACAGGATTTGGAAGATGCCATTCAGGCTGATGAATTGTCTATTGCACTAGAAGATCAATATGGAGAAGATGTTTTTAATTTGGCCTATTCTGTTTATGATTTTATTGATCTTGATAAGGATATAGATGCTTCTGCTAAGTAATGCTACAATTTAAGTGTGAAAAGCAAGATTTCTGTTGTTATTACTGCAGTTGACGGCGAGGAGAAGTATTTGCCGCTTTGTTTGTCTTCGGTTAAGAATATAGCAAGCGAAATAATTATTGTTGATATGAGCGGAGGCAAGAAAATTACTGAAGCTGCCAAAAAATATAAGGCTAAGATTTTTGTTCATGAATTTGTAAATTATGTTGAACCGGTACGAAATTTTGGAATATCTAAGGCAACTGGAGAGTGGATTTTAATACTTGATCCAGACGAAGAGATTAAAAAAGAATTAAAAGAGCGATTAAATGAGATTGTAGAAAATAATGAAGCAGATTACGTAAGAATTCCGCGCGAAAATATTGTTTTTGGAAAGATACTTCATCATTCTCGTTGGTGGCCAGATTATAATATTAGATTTTTTAAAAAGGGAAAAGTTACTTGGGACGAGGTAATTCATAGTGTGCCAATGACAGAAGGAAACGGAATTGATTTGGAAGCAAAAAACGAGTTTGCAATAACACATCATCACTACGAAACAATCGAACAATTTATTGAACGAATGAATAGGTACACAAGCGTTCAGGCGAAACTAAAAGCAAAAGATTATAATTTTAGTCCTCATGATTTAATTGCAAAACCTTCAGCAGAATTTTTAAGTAGATATTTTGCCGGACAGGGATATAGAGATGGAATTTTTGGATTTGCATTATCTGCTTTGCAGGCTTTTTCTGAACTTGTTGTTTATCTGAAAATTTGGCAAATGCAAGGATTTAAAGATGAAGAAATGCAAATCAGTAATGTGATAGGAGAAATTGCAAAACAAAAAAGGGAACTTAATTATTGGGAAAATGATGTGATTATTAAAGAAAATGGCGGTATAATTCCAAGGATAAGACGTAAATTTAAAGTATGACTAAGATCTTCATAATAGTTTTGAATTGGAATCAGCCAAAATTAACAATTGAGACATTTCAGAGTTTACAAAAACTAAAAGTAACAAAAGAATTTCAGGTGAAAATTATAATTGTTGATAACGGAAGCAATGATAATTCTGTTGCTGAATTTAGAAAGTTAAAGCCGGGAAAATTTTCTTTGGAAATAATGGAAGCAGGGCGGAATTTAGGATTTGCTGCAGGAAATAATTTAGGAATGAAATATGCAATCGATAAAAATGCAGATTATGTGCTTCTCGTAAATAATGATGTAATTGTTGACTCAAATTTGCTTACGAATTTGCTAAAAAAAGCAGAAGAAAATAAAAATAACGCGATAATCTCACCTAAGATTTATTTTGCTAAGGGATTTGAATTTCATAAGAAATACAAAAAAACAGAACTCGGGAAAGTTATTTGGTACGCCGGAGGAAAAATTGATTGGAAGAATATTTACGCGACAAATAATGGAGTTGATGAAATCGATAAAAAACAATACGACAAATCGAAAGAAATCGATTTTGCAACAGGAGCATGTATGTTGATTAACATAAAAGCTTTAAAAGAGGTTGGTCTTTTTGATGAGAAATATTTTATGTATTTAGAAGATGCAGATTTATCTGTACGTCTAGGAAAAAAAGGTTACAAAATAATTTATGAGCCAAGGGCATTTTTGTGGCACAAAGTAGCACAATCCTCTGGAATAGGAAGTGATCTAAATGATTATTTTATTTCCAGAAACAGACTTTTATTTGGATTTAAATATGCAAAGATGCGAGCAAAATTTGCATTATTCAGAGAATCTTTAAGATTATTTATAATGGGACGTCACTTCCAGGGAGTTGGAATACGAGATTTTTATTTAAGAAAATTTAGAAAAGGGAGTTGGGAATGATTAGTGCAATTATAATTACAAAAAATGAAGAGAAACATATTGAAGAATGTTTAAAATCAATTAGGTGGTGTGACGAAATTGTTGTAGTTGACACTGGAAATACTGACAAAACAAATGATATTGCAAAAAAATATCATACAAAGATTATTAAATATTTGGGAAATGGAAGTTTTGATGCATGGCGCAACTTAGGAATTAAAAATGCAAAAAGTGACTGGGTATTTTATATTGATGCTGATGAAAGATGTGCTGATAAACTTCAAAATGAAATCTTAGATAAACTTTCTGATATAAGATTTAACGGATTTGCAGTTCCCAGGCGCAATTTTATTTTTGGAAAAGAGTTTAAACATAGCGGACAATATCCAGATTATCAAAAGAGAATTTTTAGAAAAAGTGCTTTTAAGAAGTGGACAGGAGATGTTCACGAAGAACCTCAGTTTGAAGGAGAATTAGGACATATGGAAAATCCTATGATTCATAAAAAAAATATGACTTTGAGCGAGATGGTTGCTAAAACAAACAGTTGGTCTGAAAAAGAAGCGAAATTGATGTATGATGCAAAACATCCAAGAATGAATGTGCCAAGATTTTTTACAGCAATGGCGAGAGAATTTTGGAAAAGGATGATTTTGGAAATGGCGTTTTTAGATGGGCCAGAAGGAATTATCTACGCGATTTATCAGGTATTTAGTAAGTTTACGAGTTATGCAAAACTTTATGAACTTCAAATTAAGAGCAGTGTTGGTTGATTAATTCGGCTAAAAAAGTTTGGAATCTTAATATTAAACTAAATGTTTCAAAAACGAGAGATAAACATTCTTGTTTGTAATATTCTAATTGTTGGGAACTGGTCAGGTTTGGATTTTTACTAATATAAGATGTTGTGATTAAACTTATTGATGCAAGTGTAAACAAACTCTCAGATACTTTATTAGTTAATCGTATTACTTGTACTGGTTTAAAATCTATTTTATGTTCCAAATATTCTTTCATGTTAACAGTATTATATGTTATGCTTGGTTTAGGTTCAAATGAAAGCTGCAATTTTTAATCCCTATTTAGATACTCTTGGCGGAGGAGAGAGATATACAATGGCGATTGCGACTGCACTTCTAAAAAATAATTATGTTGTTGATGTTGAATGGAAAGACAACGAAATTAAAGAAAAGCTGGAAAAAAGATTTGGAATTGATTTAAAGAAAATTAATTTTGTAAAAGATATTAAAAGAGGAGATGGGTATGATATTTGTTTTTGGGTCTCTGATGGGAGTGTACCAGCTCTTCGGGCACGGAAGAATTTCCTTCATTTTCAAGTACCGTTTCAAAGAGTAAATGGACAATCGCTTCTTAATAAATTTAAATTAATGCGTATTAATAAAATAATTGTAAATTCTAATTTTACAAAAAACATTATTGATAAGGAATTCGGAATAAACTCCTTTGTTTTATATCCTCCAGTTGCTGTCGATGATTTTAAAGGAAAAAAGAAAGAAAATATAATTTTAAATGTTGCAAGATTTTCAAATTTAATGCAAAACAAAAGACAAGATGTTTTAATAAAAACTTTCGCAGCTTTTAGTAAAGCGAACGAAAGTTATAAACTTGTTTTGGCTGGAGGAATTGAAGTTGGCGCAGAAGAATATGTAAAAGAACTTACACTTCAAATTAAAGATTATCCTATTGAAATAATTAAAAGCCCAGACTTTAAAACACTTAAAGATTTATATTCAAAGGCAAAAATTTTCTGGTCTGCTAGCGGATTTGGCAGCGATACTCCGCAAAAGAAAGAGCATTTTGGAATTACTGTTGTTGAAGCAATGGCTGCTTCTTGTGTTCCTGTTATTTTTAATGATGGAGGACATCGGGAAATTGTTCAAAATACCGTAAATGGTTTTTTGTGGGATGATGCTCATGAGCTTTATAGATATACTAAAAAAATTTTGGATGATGAAAGTTTAAGAAAACAAATGGCTCTTTTTGCAAGTAAAACAGCACAAAATTTTTCTTATGAAGAGTTTGAGGAAAAGTTTAAACAATTGATATAAATTTATATTGCTTCACTAACTTTTGGGATTTATACTTGAGTAGTTATGAAACGGAGTGTTTTAGTTTTACTTTTTTTAATTTTTATTTTTGGATATTTCCTTCGTATAATGTTTTTGCATAATAACATTTTAACTTTTGGTTATGACCAGGCGCGAGATGCTGTCAATGCTTTGGAGATTGCACACGGACACTTGAAGATTTTTGGACCGCCGGCAAGCCAACCAGGTCTTTTTCATGGCGTATTTTATTATTATGTTTTAGCTCCATTTTATTTAATTGGAAGAGGAAGTCCTATCGTTGCAGCTTACGGAATTGCTCTTATAAATTCACTTACAATTTTAATTGTTTTTTATTTGACATTTTTGATGACTAAAAACATTAAGACTTCTTTGATTGCAGGTTTTCTCTATGCAATTTCTTTTGAAGCCACTCAATATGCAACTTGGCTTTCAAATCCAACACTTGGGATTGTAACGGTTCCATTAATGTATCTGGGGCTTTGGGAATGGATTAATCGTAAAGAAAAATATTGGCTTATTATTGCTGCCCTTGGATTAGGACTCTCGATACAATCAGAAATATTTCTGGCATATCATATCGTTCCCTTAGTGATTTGGCTTTATATTGGACGAAAAAATGTAACAAGAAAGCAATTGATGACTTTTGGCGGAGTTTTAATTTTAACTTTATTAACTATGTTTTTGGCGCAATTAAAATTTGGAATTGTACCAACAATTAACGCTGTTAAAAGCTTGGCAAATGGAGATAACGGAAACTTGGCATATGAAAAATCGATTGGTGATTATTTAATTCTATATTTGAATCAAACTGGAAGAATATTTTCATTTAATTCCTACCCGGGAAATGTGGGATGGAGTTTTGTATTAGTAATTGCAATGGCAATTACAGGAATTATAAAACATGATAGAAAAATATTATTTCTAGATACTTGGCTTTTTTCTCATTTGTCGGTTGTTACAGTTGGAGGAACTTCTACTCCATTTTTAATGGTGGGAATTGGTCCCGCTGTTTCAATTTTGATTGCAAGTTTTATTGGAACATGGATAAATAAAAAATATTACATACTTGCTTTTGCTGTTTTGATTATTTTAATCTATGGAAATATTTCGATGACTATTTCTCAAAATAAAAACGCTGCTACACTTTTTTCAATTCAAAAAGATATGGTTTTAAATAAAGAAATTTCTGCAGTTGATTATACATATAGTAATGCAAATGGAAAACCTTTTAGTGTTAATACTCTTACATCTCCTCTTTGGGTAAATATTGTCTGGTCATATTTATATAAATGGTATGGGCAGGATAAGTATAATTACATTCCAACTTGGCACGGGAGAGGGCAGGAAGGACAAGTGATTGCACTTAATGATGATAATAACAAATGGAATCTGGGATTTTCAATTATTGAACCGCAAGACGGAATACCGCCACAGTATTTGCCAGAATTTATGGGTCAAGAGAATTCCTATTCAAAGATAGTTGGCGAAAAAAGTTTTGGCGCAATTTTGGTACAAGAAAGAGATAAACAGAACTTGAAAATTCTACCTTGAAAGTTATAGGAATGTTAAAATTAATAAATAAAAGTATATAAATGAATATTACAATTGTAATACCAAACTTTAACGGAAAAGAATTGCTTTCTAAGAATTTACCTTTTGTTTTGGATGCTAAAAATAATAAGAAAAATAATATTAAAGAAATTATCATTTCTGATGATGCTTCAACAGATGATTCCATCGAATTTTTAGAAAAAAATTATGAAAAAAAAGTTAGAATAATTTCTCATGAAAAAAATGGCGGATTTGCAGCAAATGTTAACGATGCTGTTACAAAAGCAAAGAGAGAATTGGTTTGTTTGTTGAATAGCGATGTTGTGGTGGGTAAAAATTTTTTGGAAACTATTCAAAAAGATTTTGAAGATAATCAAGTCTTTGCTGTATCTTTACATGAAAAAGGATTTGGCTACGCAAAAGGAATTTTTAAAGATGGTTTTATAATTCATGAAGGTCAATCAGAAAGAAATGGTGTATTTGAAAGTTTTTGGGCAAGTGGAGGAAGCGCTGTTTTTAGGAAAGATGTTTGGGACGAACTTAATGGTTTTGATTCAGAACTTTTCCCATTTTATTTTGAAGATTTGGACTTGTCTTATAGAGCACAAAAAAGAGGTTATAAAATTCTCTGGGATTCAAAGACCAATGTGATACATAAACATGAATCAACTTATAAATTATTGGATCAAAATTATGTAAAGAGAATGCGCGAAAGAAATTATTTACTTTTTAACTGGAAAAACATAACGAGCAATAATTTATCACGAAAACATTTTACTGCTTTGGTGAAAAAAATATTTATGCATCCTGGATATTTAAGAATAGTGTTTATGGCAATGGCGAAAAGAAAGGAATTACATAAATCAAGAAGTATTGAACTTAAAAATTCTAAGGTTAGTGATGAAGCAATTTTTGCAAAATGGAATTAAGCATAATTATTGTTAATTTTAAAACGGATAAATTGGTTGCTGATTGTGTTGCCTCAATCAAAAAAAATACAAAAGTGAAACATGAAGTGATTGTTATTGATAACAGTATTGATAATAAAGGGTTTGCAAAGGCAAATAATATCGGAATTGATAAAGCAAAAGGGAAATATGTTTTGCTTTTGAACTCTGATACTGTTGTTAAAAAAAATGCGATTGATAAACTTCTAGAGTTTGCAAAAACAAAAGATGATGCCGGAGTTATTGCTCCAAAACTTTTAAATAAAGACGGAAGTGTTCAAGATTCTGTTTTTTATTTCCCAACAATAGTCAATGCAATAAAAGAATTTTGGTTTGGCCAGAAAGGACTATTTGGTTTGTATGTTCCAAAAGTTAATGAACCAATTGAAGTTGATGCAGTTGTTGGTGCTGCCTTTTTAATTACACCAAAAGCACTTGAGAAAGTTGGTAAATTAAATGAAAAATATTTTTTTTATTATGAGGATTTAGATTATTGTAGGGAAATTTGGAAAAGCGGACTTAAAGTTTACTATTTGCCTGATGCCGAAGTAATTCATTTGAAAGGTGCAAGCGGAAAAAGTTTGGCTAATGAAGATCAGCAATGGAAAAGATTAATTCCTTCAAGTAAAATTTATAATGGATTAGTTAAATATTATATTTTGTTTTTTATTATGTGGATTGGACAAAAGATAGGAAAATGAAAAATGCACTAATTATTCATGGAGTTTGTGACGAAGAAGAATATTTTAATGAAAAATATCCATCTCTTTCTAATTCTCATTGGTTTCCTTGGCTGCAAAAACAATTATTAATAAAAAATATTTTTACCCAAACTCCGGAAATGCTAGAGCCTTGGAAATTAGATTATTCAAAATGGAAAGAAGTATTTGAGAAGTTCGACGTAAATGAAAATTCTATTTTGATAGGTCATAGTTGTGGTGCAGGATTTTTAGTTAGATGGCTTTCTGAAAATAAAAAATATATAGATAAGTTAATTCTGGTTGCACCTTGGATAGATCCAAACCAGAAATGGTCAAAAGATTTTTTTAATTTTGATATAGATCTTGGTATGACCGATCGTGTAAATATAATTCATATTTTATTTTCTAAAGACGATGATCAAGATATATTAAAATCATTTGAGATAATAAATAAAGTCTTAATAAATGCGAAAATACATGAATTTAAAGATAAAGGCCATTTTACATTGGAGGATATGAAAACAGATAAATTTCCAGAGCTTTTAGAATTAATATGAAAATATTTAAAAATTCAAAATTAATTTTAGTTGGAGTATTAATAATTGCTTTTATTTTAAGAATTTATCAAATAGATAAAGTTCCTGTAAGTCTTTTTGGGGATGAACTTGATTTGGGTTATCAGGCATATTCAATCTTGCATACTGGCAAAGATTATTATGGAAACTCATGGCCTCTACAATTTCATTCGATTGCTGAATATCGAACGCCCCTTTATTTATATTCTGCTGTGCCGACAGTTGCAATTTTTGGAATTTCTCCGCTTGGAGTAAGACTTCCGGCTGTAATTTTTGGATTGCTGGGAATTTGGGCCCTTTATTTATTAACTAAAGAATTAACAAAACGAGAAGACCTAGCGTTAGTTGCTGCAGCAGTCTTAACTTTTTCTCCATGGGATTTACAATATTCAAGAGCTGGTTTTGAAGTTACAGAATTACTTTTCTTTTTGATAATTGGACTTTACTTTTTCTTTAAGGCAATTAATGGCAAAGGGAAATATTTATGGATTAGTGTAATCTGTTTTATTATTTGTCCCTGGATTTATAGTACAGCAAAACTTTTTATCCCGATTTTGTTTGTGTTTTTATTTGTTGTTTATTTTAAAGAAATTTTTAAATTAAATCGAAAATATATTATTTATACAATTATTGCAGGACTTTTGATGGGATTGCCTCTTACTTATTCAATTTTAAAAACTCCACAAAGATTTGATTATATCAGCGTTTTTAGTGATTCAACAATGCAGGGAAATATCGGAACTTTGAGAGAGCGAGATCTTGCGATGGGAGAAAGCAGTTTTGTTGCAAAGATTTTTGAAAATAAATTTACATATTTGGGGAAAGAAGTTCTAGAGCATTATGGACAAACTTTGTCTGCTGATTTTTTCTTTAACCAAGGAGATCCAAATTTGAGACAGTCGCCAACTGGAATGGGGGAGTTTTATAAAATTGAAGCAGTTTCAATGATTGCAGGAATTGTTTTATTTTTTGCGCTATACAAAGACAAAAAGGCAAAACTGTTAATTGGATTTTGGGTAGTTGTTGGAGTTCTTCCGTCTGCATTAACTCGTGACGGAGGAAATCATGCAACAAGACTTATTTTAATTTTGCCGCCATTAACGTTTTTAATTGCTTATGGAATTGTTGAAGGCATTAAATTATTCAAAGGAAATTACAAGAAACTGGCTCTGATTTTTTATGTAGGAGGTTTTTTGCTTTGTTTTGCAATGTATATTCATAATTATTACGTGCATTATCCCTGGGATAGCGAGATTTGGTGGCATGCTGGATACCAAGAAGCGATAACTGATGTAAAAAATTTACAAAAAAATTATAAAACTGTTGTTATTTCGACAGCGAACGAACCGCCTTGGATATTTTTTGCCGCTTGGTATCCTTATCCGCCAGCAGACTGGCAAAAGAATTTTCCAATTGGAAATGATGTCGAATTAAAGGGTTTTGGAAAAGTTTCTCATATTGATAAGTTTTATTTTGGAACACCAGAAGATTCTGGAATTTATAACATTGGTAAAGATCTTAGTCCACAAACTTTATATCTTGCTGATGCAAAAGAAAGCAATGTCGATTTTATAAAAGAACCAAATCGTGTACCGAAAGATTTAGTACTTCTAAAAGCAATTGCATATCCATCTGGAGAACCTGCGTTTTACATTTTTACTGGGAAATGAAATTGGGGAATAAAAATAAGTTTGTAAAAGGAAATATAAAAGATAATTCTGTAAAAGGTTATTTTGTTGGGAGATTTTTGGATGATAAAGGATTTCCATTACAGGAAACAGATGAAGTAGAAATTGCATGGAAAAAGTTAGGACCAGAAGATAGTTATGTTGAAGGCCATTATCATAAAGGCGGAGTTGAAATTAATATAGTTATTGACGGCAGTTGTTCGATGGTTGTAAATAAAATAAAAGTTGAGCTAGTAAGAGGAGAATTCTTAATTGTATACCCGGAATCCATTTTGAGTAATTTTGAGGTTAAAGAAAGTGTTGAAATGATTGTGGTGAAAGCTCCTAGTGTTTTTGATGATAAATTTAGTGTTTAAGAGTTTTTGGATTAGTTTCTACAATTCTTAAATCAACATCTCCATCTGGATAGTTTATTTGTTTTATTAAAGTTAAATTGTGTTCTTTGATTTGTTGCAAGGAAATTGCAAGTTCATCTCCAATTAGATATTGTTTAACTAATAAATCATGTTGCCAATCAATCGGACGAGTTGTTATTTTATTTCCATTTGGAACTTCTATAATTTTGTTTTTATTTCTTGTCATATTTGTATAATATTCGTTTAATGGTACTTCGAAATTTTCTTTTTGATAAATTACTGGATCTGCTTTTAAGAAAAATGCTAATTGAATATATGGTTCGTTTCGAGAATTATCTACAACTATTGGTAAATTTTGAGAGTAACCATCGCTTTGCGATGTAAAAGTTTTGATGATATTTGTTGCTTGTTGCCATCCATAATCCCAATCTTCTCCTCTGTAATGTTCATTTAAGATAATTACTGAACTATATAATTTTAGTAGAGAGTAAATAATTACAAAGATAAAAGTTAGCCAAAAAATAAATTTATAATTTTTATTTTTCACGGACGAAGTCCCGCAAGCTTTGCTTATTTTGTTATAAATTTCTACAATGCTTAGTGCTATTAAAATATTTAATGGAATTACCATTTGCAATGATCGGATTGTTGAATAAGGATCTCGAGTTAGTGCAGCAGGGATTGGCGCGATTAATAAAAATGATATGACAAAAAATCTTAGTTCCTTTAATTCTTTTTTCTTTACTATTAAATATAATCCATAAATATAAAAAGGAAATTGCCAGACAAAAAAAGTTGCAAGCTCTGGAAAAGAACTCCTTGGGCCAGAATCACCAAGAATAAACATTTCTCGAGGAGAAAAATAAGAAACATATAAAGAACCAAATTCCTGTAATGATAGAAAGATTTTGGAATTTATTATAAAGCCAAATGGTCCTTTGTAGTTTTCAATAAACCCTGCGGATTCTTTGACAGTAAAAATATTTAAACCACCCGCTCTTGCTAGAAAACCAGGAGTTGTGGCGATGGATAAAGTTGGTAAGGTAATAATGAAGCCAATAGTTCCAGCAATTATTATATATTTAAAATATTTTTTAGAAAACAAAGTTTTTCTGAAACGAATAATAAGAATTAAAATCATTAGAGGGGTAACGATTCTTTGTGCATGATATGCAGGAAGCGCAATTGCGAAAAAAAGCGCTGATAAAATTAATAATTTGGGACGATGTGATTTGTAAGCAGAGCTTGTCTTGCCTATGGCAAGATAAAAAAATAAACAGCCAGTCAAAAAGAAAAATAATGCTACATTGCATTCAAAATTGGTGCGGCCAAACAAAATGTGCCAGGGAGAAATTGCTAAAAGCAAACAAGTAATTGATGAAAGCAAAAAATGAGTTTTCTTTTCCTTTTGTGGAATTAATTCTTCAAGTAGCAAATACAAAACTGGAAAAGTGAGCATACTAAAAAAGAAGGAAGGAAAACGGACAGTAAAAGTTGTTAAACCAAAAATTGGGATTAATGGAACTATTAAATATATATAAACTGGAGTTTTAAAATCTGTGAAACTTCTAAAAACTATCGGAAAAGATCTGCCAAATTCATCTTTGCCTGTTTTTAAAATAGAATATGCCGAGTAGCCTTGACCTGCCTCATCAAGATAAAGCCCTGCTGGTGCTTTTCCTAATAAATAAAATCTTGTAATAAACGCAAGTAAAATTGCGAGACTAAAAATTAAGAATGGTAAATATTTCTTTATCATTTAAGTAAGATAATTCGTGTTATTTCAAAACAGGCAAATACAATGAAAATAATTTGGTAATATTTTGCATATTTAAAATTTTTATCAAAAACACTTAATCCATAAATAATTATTATTGATAATGGTAGCCATAAAATAAAATCGTTTCTATCGAAATTTGTTACTAAACTAAGATTAATAATTGCAGCAAATAAAAATGAGAGTAGTATTTTTTTGTGTTTAAAATTTTTTATGAAATATAATCCCACTAATAAAAATAGCAATGAAAGAAACGGAAATTTTTTTAGATTTTGATTGTCTAATGATATTTGCCTTGGCGCGAAACCAAAAAAATAATTATTTGGGTCGATTAATGCAAAAAAGTTATTTTCAAATTTTGTGACTGGAATTTGTAGTTTGTTTTGGAATAATCTTGCTGTAAAAATATTTGGATATAATTTTTGTTCTTGTAAAATCTTCTGCTGACTTTGGTAATCAAAAGTAAAAATTGACTGACCGAAAAATGGTCTAAAAAATATTATTAAAGGGATTAAAGAAATCAAAAGTAGTTTCGGTTTTTTGAATTGGAAATATATTAATACAAATAAAAGAGGCAAAATTGCGAATTTTGGATCAAGAGGTAGTAAATAATGAGTAAAATCTTTGAAAGTATTATTTACAAATAAGAAGAGTGGCCAAGTAATTAAAATTAAAAAGATACCAATTTTTCGTAGCATTAGTGATACAATTTTATCAGAGATATGATTAAAAAGCTGAGCTTGATATTTTTACTTGCTTTAATAATTAGGTTGGTACTTATCTCTGTAGCATTTCATGGAGATTTGTATAACAACTTATCCTGGGGGCAGATGGCATTAAAAGGTCTAAATGGGTTTTACGAAAGAAAAGGCTTTGCATATTCCATTCCCAATCAGCCGCCATTGTACATTTTACTTTTTGGATTTACGTCTTTTATATATCAAACAATTTATAATTTAAGCTGGTATTTAAATAATCATTTTGGATTTTTCCCATCAGCTTTCATATGGTTTTGGCAACAAAATGGAAATGTCATTTTACTTAAACTTCCTGGAATTTTTGCTGATTTGGGAATCGGTTTTCTAATTTACAAATTTACAAAAAAAATATATTTGACTTGTCTTTGGCTTTTTAATCCAATTAGTTTTTATAACTCTGCAATTTGGGGGCAAACTGACTCGGTTGTAAATTTATTCGGACTTATTTCTATTTTTTATTTATTCAAAAAAGATTTGGTTAAATCAGTTTTGTTTTTTGTAATTTCTATTTTATTTAAAGGATCTTTGACAATATTTTTGCCAGTATTAATAGTTGTTTGGATTTTGCAGAAACATAAAATTAACGATTGGATGAAAGCAATTATAATTTCTGGAATATTTACAGTAATTGTTTCTATATGGTTTCACCCAGAAATTAATTTGCCAATTTGGTTACTTAATTTATATACACAAAGATTTTTTCCTGGCGAAATTGGGTACTTAACTGCAAATGCATTTAATTTATGGTATTTAGTAAATCCAGGAAAAATTTTAGATAATACTAAATATTTTGGTGTTACGGCCCATGTAATTGGATATTTAATAAGTTTAATTTTGGGAATTATTTTAATTTATAAAAAGAGAAAAAGTTTATTAAAAGAAAAAACGATTTTAATAATGCTTGCAATCAGTGCTTTAATTTCATTTTTGTTCTTTACAAGAATTCACGAGAGATATCTATATCCACTTTTTCCGATTGCAACTATTTTGGTTGGATTAATTCCTGAATTTATAATTCCTTATGTGATTTTGTCGTTTGTGTTTTTACTTAATATGTATAATCTTTTTTGGGTTCCATCAATTCCTTTTTTGCAAAATATTATGATGACATCTCAATTGCCAACTATATTGAGTGCTGTTAATTTAATTATTTTTATTGGAGTGTTTGTTTACGTATAAGCGAAGCTTGTAAATTTCATTTATAATTAATTAATGTGGAAATGGTTTTTAGTTGTAATATTTTTATTGGGATTTTTGTTTCGCGTTATTGGGATTTCTAATCACCCTGCTGGGTTTACTCCTGATGAGGCTTCTTTTGGATATGATGCCTATTCAATTTTAAAAACTGGTAAAGATCAGTGGGGGAATACTTTACCTTTGGTTTTTAAGTCTTTTGGAGACGACAAATTACCAGCTTATGTTTATTTAACAATTCCAAGTGTTGCAGTTTTTGGCCTTAATGAGTTTGCTGTCAGGCTTCCAAATGCGATTTTGGGAACGCTAGCAATCCTTGTTGTTTATTTACTTGTTGAAGAAATTTTTAAAGATAAAAGATTATCATTGCTTTCTGCTCTTTTATTTGCAATATCTCCGTGGAGTATTATGCTCTCGCGAGGTGCTTTTGAAGCAAATTTGACAACGTTTTTTCTGCCACTTGGAATTTTGTTTTTCTTAAAATCTTTAAAGAATAGACGATATTTGTTATTATCGTTTTTAGTTTTTTTAGTTAATATTTTTACTTATCATACTGCTAGAATTTTAACTCCATTAATATTTTTCTCCTTACTTTTTATTTATAAAAACGAATTAAAAGACAAAAAGATATTCAATATTAGCTTAGTTTTGTCTAATATAGTTTTATTTGTTGCTGCGGCTGGTTTTTTAATTGGTGGAAGTAGAGTTGCGAGTTCTTCAATTGCGGATATTAATTTTGCAGATGATAGATATTTTGCTCAAGTTGTTGGAGAACCATCTATAATTTCAAAAGTTTTTTACAATAAACCGATTTATGTTTCTATCCAATTTGTAAAAAATTATTTATCTTATTTTTCACCACAATTTTTATTTACAAATGGGCCTGCGGAAGGAACATATGGTATGGTTCCTGGAATTGGGGTTTTGTATTTTGTAGAAGTATTATTTTTAACTGGATTTGTTTGGAGCTTTTTCAAAGAAGGGCAGAAAAAGGAAATTTTATTTTTATTATTTTGGATTTTAATATCTCCAATTCCAGCTGCATTAACTAAAGGTCCTGGATATGCGGCAAATAGATCTGAATTTGTAATGCCGGCCATCCAGATAGTTTTAGCAATTGGTGGCTTTTATATTTATGAAAATTTGAAGAATAAAAAATGGAAAAATTATTTTATTTATGGAATGACTATTTTGTTTTTGATTAACTTTATTTATGTGTTTGAAAAATATTGGATTGGACAAACTGTCAATCAGGCATCTGACATGATTTATGGTACATCGCAAATTGTAAACAATTTGAAAAGTACAAACGCAAAACAAATAATGGTTGCAAAGGATATTTCTGAACCGCAAATTTACTTTGCGTTTTATACAAAAATGGACCCAAGGATTTACCAACAGTTTTCTAAGAATTGGCAATTAATTAATGGCTGGGTGGACCAACAAGGAAGTTACAAATTGGCAAATTATACTTTTAGAGATATTAATTATAATGTTGATAAAAATTTACAAAATACAATTTTGATTGGCAAACCAAATGACTTTCCAGCTGACAGTAAACCAACTTTGCAAATAAATTATCCAAATTTAAAACCAGCATATTATATTTTTAATGAATAAACTTCTAAAGAGAAATTCTATTATAATTCTACTTCTTATAATCTTATTTATTCCAACTTTTTATCAAATGCTTCGTTTCGGAATGTTTTCGACCCAGGATTTTCATATTTTTAGACTTATAGAATTTGATAAATGCATACAATCTTTGCAAATTCCTTGCAGATGGGCACCTGATAGTGGGGCTGGATTTGGAGAACCGCTGTTTAATTTTTATGGACAATTTGTATATGTGGCAGGAGAGATTATACATAAACTGACATTTTCGTTTATAGATTCAATAAAAATTACTTTCATTTTGTCATTAGTTCTCTCTGGAATTGGAATGTTTTTTTTAGCCAAAAAAATTTGGGGAAATAATTTGTCAGCATTAGTTTCTTCAATAATATATCTATATGCTCCTTATCGAGCAGTTGATGTTTGGGTGCGAGGGGCGCTTCCTGAAGCTTTTGCCTTTGTATTTTTCCCTCTTATTATTTTGGAAATCGAAAATTATTTAGAAAAAAATAGAACAAAAGATTTGTTAATTTTTAGTTTATTGTTTTCATTTTTAATTATTACTCATAATTTATCAGTAATTTTATTTGCACCATTTTTGATTGTTTGGATAATATTTAGATTTTTGCAAATTAGAAAGATTAAACCATTTATTTATTTGTTTATTGCTGGAATTTTTAGTGGAATTTTATCAGCATTTTATTTGTTACCGGTTGCGACTGAAAGTAAGTTTATAAATCTTAATGCAACAACTACCGGAATTTATGATTGGAGAGCAAATTTTGTCACGATCTATCAATTGTTTATTTCTAGATTTTGGGGATATGGAGGGTCTACCTGGGGACCAAACGACGGACTTTCATTGTCTGTTGGACAAATACAATGGATTGTACCAGCAATTACTGGAGTAATTATCTTAATAAAACAAAAAACAAAGTTTACAAAAGATAATTTAGTTTTTACTGTTTTGGTTTTAATAGGAATTTTTGCATTATTTATGACACATAATAAATCGACCTTTATCTGGAACATTTTACCGTTTATGAAATATATTCAGTTTCCTTGGAGATTCTTGTCTACAGCAACTTTTTCATTTGCACTTGCGAGCGGCTTAATAATTAAGCAATTTGAAATTGTAAGGTTACAATTTTTGTCTGTGATTATTGTCGTAGTAGTAACAATTTTATTGAATTTTAGTTTTTTTAAACCTGATATTTGGTACTCTAAAGGAGATAGTTATTATTTGACTGGATCTTTTTGGAATGAAGAACAGTTTTCTTCACTTCCTGATTATTGGCCTAATTTTGGACATAAGTTTCCTGATAAAATCTCTGATGGAAAGTATATTAATTACTTTCCAGGTTGGAATTATAAACCTGACAAGAATGGGCTTATTTCATCAGAAGGAGCAGTATTTGGTAATACATCAACGAGAACGATTGGAAATTATACAAGTTTATTTGCAATTTTGGTTTGGATAATTTTATTTGTAAAATTTAAATATGTTAGCAAAGATTCTTAACATTAAGTTTTTAATAATAATTGTTTTGTTTGGAGCATTTTTGAGATTTACATCTTTAAATCAAATGCCTCCTGCTCTTAATTGGGATGAAATTTCTCACGGATATAATGCTTATTCTATTTTGAAGACAGGAAAAGACCAATGGGGACAACTATTTCCGATTGCAAATTTTAGAGCCTATGGAGATTACCCACTTCCTCTTAATCTTTACTTAACTATTCCTTTTGAAATTGTTTTTGGACTTTCCCAGACTTCAATTCGCTTACCGCAGGCGTTACTCGGAACACTGACAATTGTTTCGGTTTATTTTTTGGCTGAAGGAATATCTAAAAATAAAAAAATATCATTACTTGCAGCTTTTTTAACAGCAATAGATCCATGGTTTTTATTTCCATCGCGTGCTGTTTTCCAATCTAACTTGTCCGTATTTTTTTTGATAACTGCATTATCGTTTTTCTTTAATCGAGAAAAGAATAAATGGTTTATTGTTTTTACTCATTTGTGTTTAGGTCTCACACTTTATTCTTATCATTCAACTAGAATTTTCACTCCAATATTGATTGTTATTTTGTTATTTATTTATAAGGAAGAATTTATAAATCATTTAAAAAACATTTTTAAAAAGCGAGAAATTCTGATTTCTTGTTTATTATTTATGATTTTTTTCTTACCACTTCCTTTTATCTTGCTTAGTCCGTCGGCGAGGGCTCGTAGCGGTGTTGTTTTTATTATTGATCAAGGAGCTGTGAATAATATAAATAATTTAAGAAATTCTTCTACTTCTCCTTTTCGAAAATTAATTTATAACAAAGTTACATATTTTACAGTTACATTTGCAAAAAACTATGTTAATTATTTCTCTCCACAATTTTTATTTACTAATGGGGGAACTCAATATCAATTTAGCGTTCCAAATCAAGGAATACTTTATCTTGTTACATTGCCGTTTTTGTATTTTGGATTTTTTATTCTAATAGTTCGTGCTTTTAGAAATAGAGATTATTTGTTTTTACTTTTGTGGCTTCTTTTAGCACCAATTCCTGCTGCAATTACAGTCGATGCATCAGCAGTAATTAGAGCGACAACAATGCTTCCAATTCCTGAAATATTAATTGCAATTGGGTTTTATGAATTTATTAATAAATTTAAGAAGTATGAGTTTATTTTAAGTTTTGGTTTTATTATAGTTTTACTTTTTTCCCTTGAGAATTATTTAAATATTTATGCAAATAGCTATCGGACAAATTATTCTTGGGCTTGGCAATATGGATACGAACAGGCAGTAGATTATGTAAAAGCAAATTATCATAATTATGATCAGATTATTACTACAAAAGCTTACGGAGAGCCTCATGAATTTTTCTTATTTTATTTACAATATGATCCGCAAAAATATTTAAGTGATCCAAATAAAATTACTTTTTATCAATCAAATTGGTATTGGGTGGATCATTTTGATAAATTCTGGTTTGTAAATGATTGGCAAGTTACGCAATTTGCAAATAAAAATCAATTTATAACTGAAAGCAAACATGTTACTGATTGTTCAAGTCAGAGATGTCTACTGATAACAACACCAAACAATCATCCTGGGAACTGGAAATTAATTGATACTATAAAATTCTTGGATGGGAAGACTGCTTTTGAGATATATTCTAATACATAAAAGGAATTAAAGATTTAACTTTTTTCTTGTAACTTGGATACGTTTTTGGGAAATGTTTTTGTAATAATTTTTCTTCTTCTTTTAGTTTATAAATACAAAAGATTGTCATAAATATTAAAAACAATAAGCTTGCTAAATTTCTTGCTGCAAGAAAAGTTCCAGTACACATCGTAATAATTCCTGTATAAATTGGATTTCTAATAATTCCATAAACCCCTGAAGTTATGAGTTCGTGATTCTTTTTTATTTCAATATTGCCGCTCCAGTTTTTGGATAAAGTATTTCTTGCAATGATTGCAATTACTAGACCAATAAAGACAGTAACGGAACTCGCAAAAATAAAAGAATTGGATACTAAAAATAATTCATTGGATAAAAAGGGGATAGCTCCTGAAAAACTAATTATAAAAAGTGCGATAAAAAATATTCTTCCTGCCCAGAGCCAACCTTTTGTGAAAGATTGTTTCATTTCTTTGGTTGGTTTTACATTTTGTGCGCTTAATTTCCAATATAGAAGAAAAATAATCCAATAAAGAGTTATTAGTTTTCCACTTATCATATGAAAAATTATAGCAGATAGAATATACTTAAATATGCCTAAAAAATGGGTTTTGATTATTGTTGTTTTAGCCACTGCTTTGTTTTTGAGGCTTTATAAAATTAATACAAACCCTCCGGGATTAACTCCTGATGAGGCCGCACTTAGTTATAATGCTTATTCAATTTTAAAAACTGGCAAAGACGAATATGGAACTTTTTTGCCAATTATTTTTAAATCGTTTGGGGATTACAAACCCGGGCTTTATGTATATTTAGATATTCCTTTTGTTGCGACTTTGGGACTCAACGAAACCTCTGCAAGATTGCCATCTGTAGTCGCAGGAATTTTTACCGTCTATTTGGTTTATTTAATTACTGAAGAATTGTTTAAAGATAAGAGACTTGCTTTTATTTCTTTGGTTGTTGCTGCAACCAATCCCTGGCTTATTTATTTTTCAAGAGGAGCTTGGGAAGTAAATGTTTGTTTAACACTAACACTTGCTGGGATTTATTTTTTCTTAAAAGCGTTAAATAAAAATCAAAAATATTTTATCGTATCTGCGATATTTTTTGCATTAACTCTAATAGATTATCAGGGAGCAAAATTATCGACTGCAATAGTTTTGTTTATTTTGGGAATCTTATATTGGAAACAAGTTTTAAAATTAAAATTTAAGTATTTAACTATAGCTTTTATTTTAGGGCTCATTATTTCGTTACCTGTAATTTTAAGTTTGTTTAATGGCCAAAGCGGAAGGCTTGCAGTTTTCAGTGTATTTTCATACCCGCGCCCGGCAGATTATTTGCAAGCGTTTTTGAGTGAGGCAAATGTTAAGAAGGGGAGTATAACTTATGATCTTTTTTATAATGAGCCGCTTAATTTTGCTAGAGGAATTTTAGGAAGATTTTTCAATCATTTTTCCGGACGATTCTTGTTTTTTGAAGGGGATTGGGCAAACCCAAGGCATACTCCCCCAAACCAGGGAGTACTGGTTGTTGGAGATATAATGTTTCTCGCGATTGGGGCAATTGCGTTTCTGAAAAACAAAGTACAAAAAGAAACTATATTTATAGTTTTATGGTTAATACTTGCACCACTCCCATCAATACTTTCCCGCGATCAAGTGCACGCGCTTCGTTCTTTAAATCTTGCAATACCGTTTGTAATAATTATTACTTTTGGAATTTATTTTGCGATTAATAATTTAAGAAAAGTATTTTTATTTTTGTTAATTCCGATTTATATTGCAACTTATATTTATTTTTTGGATGCTTATTTTGTACATCAACCTGCACATAATTCGCAATATTGGGAATATGGATATAAACAAATGGTATCGGATGTTACAGCAATTCAAAACAACTACAAACAGGTAATTATTCAGCAATCATATGATCAGCCGTATATTTATTTTCTTTTTTATAATAAATATAATCCTGCAAAATGGCAAAAGCAGGCAAAACTTATACAGGATGCTGGAGCTGATGTTGGGCATGTGGATCATATGGATAATATTTGTTTTTGTGCAATTGATTGGTCGCGGGACCGTGGAGATCATGGAGATTTAGTTGTTGGAGATATTTCTGTAATTCCGCCACTGGACTCCAATGATCCAAAAGAATTTACTTTAATTGATGAGATAAAATATTTAAATGGACAAACTGCTTGGAGGCTTTTGGGAGTGAAATGATTAAAAAATACAAAAATTTAATTTTAGTTGCAATTATTGTTTTAGCTTTTGTACTTAGATTTTGGCAACTAAACAATTATCCAGCGCTTAATGCTGATGAAGCATCCAATGGATATGATGCGTATTCATTACTTCTTACAGGAAAAGATCAACATGGAAACAGTTGGCCAATTGATTTTCAATCATTTAATGATTATAAACCTGGGCTTTATGTTTATTTAATAATGCCTTTTGTCAAGATATTGGGACTTAACGAATGGGCAGTAAGGATTCCTGGAGCTTTTGTTGGAGTAATTTCTGTTTATTTAATTTATTTACTAGTGAAAGAATTATTTAAAAGAGATGGTGTAGCTCTAGTTTCTGCTTTCTTTCTGTCGATTTCTCCGTGGCATATTCAGTTTTCAAGAGGCGGTTGGGAAGTAAATGTTGCAACATTTTTGATAACCGCTGGAGTTTTATTTTGGCTTAAATATTTTAATGGTAATCAAAGAAAACTCTGGCAATTAATTTTAAGTATAATTCTTTTTGTTTTATCAATGTACTGTTATCAGGCAACAAGAGTTGTGACGCCGCTTGTTGGAATTGGTTTGGTAGTTATTTATTGGAAACAAATTTGGAAAAATTTATCACATGTGATGACTGTGATTGTTTTGGGAATTGTTTTACTTTTGCCTCTTCTTTTAGATTTTACACATGGAGGAGTTTTAAATAGAGCTGCAGGAGTTGGACTTTTTGCAGACCCAGGGCCCAGAAGCCGTGTTGAAGAACAACGAGGAGAACATGGAGCAGACAGTAATAGTTTTATTGTCAAGGCGTTACATAATAAAGTTGTAAATTATACTCTTGCTTTTGCAGAAAACTGGATGAGTCATTTCCACGGCGAATTTTTATTCCTTTCCGGAGATTCAGTGACGCGTAATAAAGTTCCTGAAACTGGAGAATTTTATTTAACTGATATTGTTTTTTTAACAATTGGTGGAGTAATTATCTTGCGAACTTTAAAGAAAAAGGAAACACAGATTCTAGTTATGTGGATTATTGTTGGGCCGATTGCTTCTGCTCTTACTTTTCAGGCACCGTCTGCGCTTCGGGCTGAAAATATTGTAATACCACTAGTAATTATCAGCGCTCAAGGCGCTATTGGCTTAGGTATTTACTTGTACAAATTACTGCAAAATAAAATCTTATTTAAGATTAGTATTTTATTTATATTCGCACTTGTGATTTGGGGATTTGCAAGATATGAACAGATGTATTGGAACCACATGAGTAAAGAATATCCTTACTCATCTCAGTATGGAGTGAAAGAACTTGTGAGTTATATAGAGCAAAGTCAGGATAAATACTCTAAAATATTAGTCACAGACCGATATGATCAGCCGTATATTTTATTTTTATTCTATATGAAATATCCGCCGGCAAAGTTTCAACCACAAAGCACACTTGGGCCAAAGGACCAATATGGATTTTCGACAGTTAACCATTTTGATAAATATTATTTTGCAAGTATTGATTTTGAAAAAGCAAAAACAGAAAATCCAAATAGTTTGATTGCAGGAACAGCTGACGAAATTCCAAAAGAAGCAAATATTGTAAAAGATGTTTATGGAACAAATGGATTTTTGTATTTTAGAGTGGTAGCTAATTAATATGGATAAAATGAAATTAAGTGTTGTACTTGCTGTCAGAAATGAAGAGGCAAACTTGGCTAATTGCTTAGAATCTATAAAGGCAATTGCAGATGAGATTGTAATTGTTGATGAACATTCGACTGATAAAACTGTTGAAATTGCCAAAAAATTTAAAGCACGAGTTTATGAAGAGCCTCACCATGAAATATTTCATATAACAAAGCAAAAAGCTTTAGATTATGCAAAAGGAGAATGGATTTTGCAGCTTGATGCTGATGAAATAATAACTTCTGAACTTCGCGAAGAAATAGAAAAGATAATTAAAGCTGATAATTTGGAGTTAGATGAAAAAACTGAAGCAAAATTTAATGATCCTAAAAATAGTAAAAAAGCTAAATTATTTTTGAGACATCAACGTATACTTGAACAAAGAGATGGTTCAGTTGATGTAATGAACGGCGAAATTGCCGCATTTTTTATTCCTAGAGTAAATTTATTCCTCGGTAAGCCATTAATACATGCCGGAGTTTATCCAGATCCTGCGATTAGATTAGTAAGAAAAGGTAAGGCTCATTTTGGATTAAAGTCTGTTCATGACATAATGCAAATTGATGGGAGAGTTTCTTGGCTTTTTAATGATATGCTTCATAATGATTCTCCAACTTTGAATAAATATGTAATGAGGTTAAATCGTTATACAGATTTGCATGCAGAAGAATTAAAAGAAAAACATGCACCTAAAAATTTACTCTATTTGGCTTACTATTCTTTTTACAATTTCGTCATAAAGTTTTCAACTTTGTGGCTTCGCCATAAAGGATATGAGGATGGGATAAGAGGGTTTTTGTGGAGTATGTTTTCTGCTTGGCATTTTCCAATTGCCTATTTTAAATATTGGACTGGAGATAATTTATGAGGGTAGCGATTGACAGTGGACCACTAACTGGAGGAGATGCAATTCGAGGAATTGGATTTCATACAAAAGAATTATTAAAGGAATTGGAAAAATTACAGAACAAAGATTTTCAAATTGAAGCGGTGGATTTTAAAAATGCAGATTTAAGTAAATATGATGTTATTCATTACCCATATTTTATTCCACATGCTTTGACACTTCCGTTTGTTAAGCCATCTAAAAAAGTTATTGTTACAATACATGATTTAATTAGGTTAATTTATCCTGAAAACTATCCACCTGGAATTAAAGGGCAACTAAAATTTTTAATTCAAAAATTTAATTTAAGAAATGTGGATTCAATAATTACAATTTCGGAAACTTCAAAAAAAGATATTGTTAGATTTTTGAATATTAATCCAGAAAAAATTTTTGTGACATATCTTGCGCCACAAACAAAAATGAAAACTAAATCAGAACAAAAATTGAATTTACCAAAGGATTTTGTTTTATATGTAGGGGATGTTAATTTTAATAAAAATTTATTAAATCTCGCAAAGGCTATTAAAATTGCAAAACTCAAATTAGTTATCGTTGGAAAGCAGGCTGTTAATGAGAATGTAGATGACAATATTGAAAATAAACCTTGGAGAGAATTCTTGAGATTATATAAAAATGACCCAGATATTATTCGATTAGGATTTGTTGAAGATCTGGATGATGTATTTAAAAAAGCGACGCTTTATTGTCAGCCCTCTTTTTATGAAGGATTTGGACTTCCTATTTTGGAGGCGTTTGAGAGAAATGTTCCAGTTGTTGCGAGTAGAACTCAAGCTTTAGTTGAAGTAGGCGATAATTCATGTGTCTATTTTGACCCAAAAAATCCGGATGATATAGCAGAAAAATTGTTAGAAGTTTTTAAAGATAAAAAACTTCAGGATGAGTTGATTAAAAAAGGAAGAAACCGACTAAAAAAGTTTAGTTGGGAAAAATGTGCAAGAGCAACTCTTTCTGTTTATGAAACGATCTGAAATATTATTTATAATTTCTTCTTTTCTGGTTTGGAGAGTTTTTATTTTAGTAGTAGCAATCTTTTCTATTAAATATCTTCCACTTTTTAGCCAAAATTATTTTGGCGGTGGATATTCTAACTATATTTCCAATCCAATTTTCTGGGGTCATGGAAATTTTGATGGCGAACATTATTTATCAATTGCTCAAAACGGTTATCAACCTCTTGAATACTTTTTCTTTCCTCTTTTTCCGTTACTAATTAGATTTTTAACAATTAGTAAGAGTTTAATTAATTTTGCTTGGACTGGAATTATAATTTCAAATTTATTTTTCTTAATTTCATTATTTTTTTTATACAAATTAGTAAAGATTGATTACTCAGATAAAATTGCAAAACCTGTAATGCTTTTGCTTTTACTTTTCCCGACATCTTTTTATTTTGGAAATATATATACAGAGAGCTTGTTTTTTTTGCTTGCTATCTTATCGTTTTATTTTGCGCGGAAGAAAAATTATTTAGTTGCAGCTTTCTTTGTAGCATTAGCGTCAGCAACAAGAGTTATTGGTATTTTTCTACTTCCAGTTATTTTTGTCGAATGGTTTTTTGAAAGAAGACACAATTATTTAGAATTCTTAGAAATATTAATTATTTCTCCAATTGGGCTTCTTTATTATATGTATTTTTTATTGAAGGAAACTCACGACCCACTTATCTTTGTGCATCAGGTCTCTATTTTTGGACAACAGAGATCTTCAAGTTTGGTAATTTTGCCACAAGTAATTTATAGATATATTTTTGAAATTTTTCCACATGTTTCTTACCTTTATTTTCCAAATGTTTTTACAACTTATTTGGAATTTAGTTTTGCAATTTTATTTTTAGCACTTATTATTTTTGGAGTTTTCAAACTTAGACTTTCGTATTCGCTTTATGCTGCAGTTGCTTTTATTATTCCAACTTTGGCTGGAAGTTTTTCTTCAATGCCAAGATATATTTTAGTTATATTTCCTGTTTTTATTCTTGTTGGAGTTTATTTAGCCAAACTTCCTAAGATTTACACATATGTTTTGTTTTTTGTTATGATTGTTTTATTTGTTATTGCAGAGTCATTTTTTTGGAGAGGATACTGGGTTTCATGATAAATTTTAAAAAGATTTTGAAACATCCGCTTTTTTCAGGAAGCATTTTAATGATTGGTGGAAATATGTTTGCTAATGTTATCAACTATCTTTATCAGGTAATTATGAAAAGGAATCTTGGCCTGGTAGGTTATGGTGAACTTTCGAGTATTTTTGCTATTTTTTATATAGCAACTATTGTTCCTATTTCGGCAAGCCCTTCGATAATTAAGTTTATCTCATCAAGCAAAAATCGTAGCGAGTCGGTTTTTATTTATAAAAAAATAAACGAAGTTATTGTTAAAGTGTCTCTTGTTTTGGGGATTTTTGTCTTAATTTTGTCACCTTTTTTAGCAGATTTTTTACATGTGCATTTAACAAATGTTCTGATTATCGCTCCGGTCGTCTTTTTTAGTTTAATTACTGTTACTAATCAATCTTTATTGCAGGGAGTTTTAAATTTTTGGGGAAATGTGGGACCAAATATATTATCCAGCGCCAGCAAACTTATTTTTGGAATTATTTTTGTATTTATTGGCTGGAAAGTTTTTGGTGCGGTTGCCGGTGTTTTTTGTGGAACACTGCTTGCTTATTTATATTCTTATTATCTGGCAAAAGGTTTTTTAAAAAATGTTAAAGCTAAGGGCAAATTTGATTTCAAAAAATTCCTGAAATACTCTTTGCCGGTACTCATTTTTTCGTTTGCATTTACTTCTTTTTTTACAATGGATGTTGTTTTGGTCAAACATTTTTTTAGCGATTTGGATGCCGGAATATATGCAACTCTTTCAATACTTGGAAAAATAATTTATTTTGCAGCTAGCCCAATTGCAGGTGTAATGTTTCCTATTGTTGCTGGAAAACATTCAAAAGGAGAACGATATTTTGAATTACTTTTGATTTCGCTTTTGATCACAATTTTTATGTCATTAGGAATCGTTGCTGTATATGCGCTTTTCCCACATTTCATAATTGGGTTTTTTGGAAGTGGTAGTAATCTGATTCCAGTTTATGATTTAATCTGGATGGGACTTTTTATATGTTTTTATACAGTTTCTTTTTTTATGATGAATTTTTTTCTTTCGATTGATAAAACAAAACTGGTTATTTTGCCGTTAGTTTTTGCAACATTGCAAATCGTTTTAATTTGCATGTTTCATTCAAGTTTACTAACTGTGATTCAGATTTCATTTTCGCTAATGTTAGTTATGTTTTTGATTTTATTTTCTTATTTGGTTTACAATCGCTTTGAATATGCAAAAAAAAGAACTTAATTTTTTATCGCTTGTGGTACCTGCTTATAAACAGGAAAAAACAATAAAAGATGATCTTGAAAATATAGATAAAACTTTGAATGATGGCCTTCCTGTTAATTTTGATTATGAGATTATTTGTGTGGTCGACGGGTTTTTAGATAAAACTTATGAAAACGCTAAAAAGGTTAAATCAAAAAAAATTAAGGTTTTAGGCTATGAAAAAAATCAAGGGAAGGGCCATGCTGTGCGAATGGGAATGGGAATGGCGAAAGGTGATTTGATTTCATTTTTGGATGCCGGGCGAGACATTTCACCAAAGGGAATAATGATGCTTATTTCACACATGGAATGGTATTCTGCTGATATTATTGTTGGCAGCAAAAGACATCCTGTTTCGATGGTTAATTATCCATTTGTAAGAAGAATTTTAAGCGTTGGGTATCATGGTGGAGTTAAGATTTTATTTGGTCTTCCGCTTACAGATACACAATCCGGTTTAAAAATATTTAAGAAAGATGTTGTTGATGCAATTTTGCCGAGGCTTTTGGTGAAGCGCTATGCAATGGATATTGAGATGCTTGCTGTCGCCAAATATTTAGGGTTTGATAGGATTTATGAAGCACCAATAGAAGTAAAATTTGACAAAAAGACAAGCAACGTGAAATGGACAACTGTTTTTAAGATGTTGCAAGATACTGCTGCGGTTTTTTATAGACTCAAAATTCTTCATTATTACGATGATGCAAACTGGAAAAATTGGATTAGCAACTAAGAATTCACAATATTTTTTATACTTTTGACAATTTTTGCGTGGGCTTCAATTAATTTTGAGGGTGTTGCAATGATACCTTTTTTTCCTAAAACTTTCATAATGCTATCTGCAGGAATTTCTGTTACCACTGGAATTTTTGTTTCTGATGTTTTCTCTAGTGTGGCTATATATTTGAGAATGGTTACAATATTTGTTTTATTATCACCAGTATATAAATCTATTAATTCTGCCATTGAATCAAAAGCACCTTCAAAGTCTGATCTGCCCACTCCGAGGTGAATTTCATCTGTATATGGAAGTAAGGTGTCAATTATAGCTTTCCAGCCTTCCTGAGCGTGCGAACCGTTTTTAACTGAGAATCTTCTGATATTAAACAAATCTAAACAGATTTTATATCCTTCGGTTTTGCTTTTTCTAAAAAGGCAGAGATATTTTGTGTATTCCAAACCTGCATCAAGTCGGTATTGGGTTGAATAATTTTATTTTTGATATTATCGAATGCTAATGTTTTAGTCTCGGGGTAAACGATGGCTGGCATATTTGGTTTCATTTTTTGTAAAATTACAATGTCTTGAAGAGAATGATTGATCTCTCATTCCCAGAACACTGGGAAATTTTCCATTTCCCCAAGTTTGATGAGCTGAGTCTATATTGGTTATTTCTGTTGCATTGTTAAAGCGAAGTTGCCAACTTGGAATTTGGAATGCAAAATATTCGAGACGATCATAACCGGCGTCTATTGCAACTTTCGCATGAAGTTGGATTGGCCACGATGAGCCAAATAATCCCATGACAGCTGAAGGCTCTATTTGGACACTGTTTGTCATTTGATATCTAATTTTGCGTTCCATCATTTTGGAGATTATAACTTTTTTATTATAATTATCAAAACGTATGAATATTTTGGTTATGAGTTGGAGAGATCCTAAGCACCCTCTTGCTGGAGGAGCTGAACAAGTTGATCATGAGCATCACAAAGGATGGATCGCTGCAGGAAATAAAGTGACTCTTTTTTCTTCATCTTTTACTAATGCAAAGAAAATTGAAGAGATTGATGGCGTAAAAATAATTAGAAAAGGAAACCAGATTTTAGGAGTTCAATTGCAAGCCTTATTTTGGTATTTATTTGAGAGAAAAGAAAAATTTGATTTAGTTGTTGATGAATTTCATGGAATTCCATTTTTTACGCCTTTGTATATTTGGGGGCCAAAAATGGCGGTTTTGCAGGAAGTTGCACGAGACGTGTGGTTAAAAAACGATCTTCATTATCCTCTCAATGTAATTGTGGGCAACATTGGTTATTATTTTGAGCCACTTGTGTATTTGTTGTATAGGCAAATTATTTTTATGGTTGGATCGCAGTCAGCAAAAAAAGAATTACATGAGATGAAAATTTCTAACGAAAATATAAAAGTAGTTCCACATGGTGTTATTTTAGATTTACCAAAGAATAAACTCGAAAAAGAAAAAATAAAAACTGTAATTTTCCTTGGTGCTCTTGCTAAGGATAAAGGAATTGAAGATGCCATAAAAACGTTTGCAATTTTAAACAAAAAAAGCGATTACCAATTCTGGATTGTTGGTAAGGGGGGAGAAGATTATTTAAGTTATCTTAAAGGTCTTTGTAAAAAATTAGCAATTGAGAATAAAGTTATTTTTTGGGGTTTTGTAAGTCAGAAGAAAAAATTTGAACTTTTAACAAGAGCTCATATTATGCTTAATCCATCTCTTTTAGAGGGGTTTGGACTAGTAAATATTGAGGCAAATGCATGTGCAACTCCGGTTGTGGCTTATAACTGTCCTGGGTTAGTTGATTCTGTAGAGAATAATCAAAGTGGGAAGATAATTGAAAAAAATATACCAGCCGAGATGGCGAAAGAAATTGATGGAATTTTAAAAAATAAGAATGAGTATAAGAAACTACAAAATGGAGCATTAGAATGGAGCCAAAGATTTAGTTGGGAAGCTTCACGTAAATTAAGTCTTGATTTGGTAGAAAGTTTGGGAATAAAATAGCTATTAAGATGTTTAAGCGTCTTTTTATATTAATTTTGAGCCTTGTCTTTATAATTGGAGCTGGAAATGCTGTTTTTGCTAAAGCAACCCCGAAGCCTACCTCTTCTCCTAAACCAACGGCAACTCCAGTTGATTCGTTTGCTCTTTTTTGGCCTATGTCTGCAGGTAAAACAATGCAAAGTAAAGTTTATTTTCTAAAAATTTTAAAGGAAGATGCTCGAGGATTTTTCATTTTTGGATCTGCACAAAAGGCTGATTACGATATTTTTTTGACAATAAAGCGAATGCTTGAAGCGGAAGCGCTTATGGGAGGAAATGTTTCTGATTTAGCGAATAAAACATTAGATGCAGCTGGCAGTGATCTGGATAAAGTAAACAGTTCTTTAACTGATGCTAAGAATTCTGGGGATATTGATCAGAATACAAAAAATGAGATTAATATCAGAACTACAAATTTAAAGGCTTTTACAAGTTCTTTGATGAATCAATATCCTGCATATAATGATAAATTACAAAGTATCCAAGATAAGCTAAACTCCATTAGTATTTAGTTGCTACGACTAGATAATCAAGCGGAAAGTAATTTGGAAAATTTAAATTAATGTTTTTGGAAACTGAAAATAAAATATTTGTGAAAATTACAATTTCTGGAGTGATTAATAAAAGAAAAATTAAATAGATTGTCAATAAAATATTTTTTTTAGATTTTAGAATATCGAAAATTCTTTTTACTAAAAAAGCATTTAGTGATTGAAACCAAAACCCTAGAAAATTTCCATTTGCTTTTATTTTTTTAATTTTAAATTTATTATTTTTTAGTAAAAGTTTTAGCTCTGATTCACTAAATCGATATCGATCATACGGAACATCATGAAGAGGATACATAAAAGGTATAGTGAGAATCAGGATTCCGTTTTGTTTTAAAATTCTATTAATTTCAGAGAAAGTTTTTGATGGATTTTCTAGGTATTCAAAAACTTCAAGGCAAATGGCGATGTCGAAAGATTTGTTTGGAACGGGAATCTCTTTTGAAATATCGGCCAGGATGTCTGGCTTGTTTTGTGGATTGTATAGCAATGAAACTTTTGGATGATCGACGCCTATATACTTTTTTAGTTTTGTTTGAAGAATCTCACGGTATTCCATTCTGCCACATCCAAGATCGATTAATTTTTTATTTTTAGAGTATTTTAGTATTTCTACTAGTGCTTCTCTTGTATACGAAAGCATTATAAATTGGGGATGAAGAATTGTGTTTCCAAATTGGTCTGTAAATTTATTCCAGAAATTTTTCATTTATAAGACCTGGATATTTGTTCCATTGTTAGAATTTGTATTTTTTTTTCGTTTCTTTTTTTGTTTGCATATTTTAATATTTTTTCCAACTCGTTAAGTAAATTTTCGCTGTCGTCTACTAGGTCTATTGGATGAAACCATATATGAAAAATTTCATGATTTTTAATTGCTTTGTTAATGCCTAACACAGATTTTATATAACGAAGATTTTTAAAAATTATAAATTTTCGTATTCCTCTCGCTGAAACAAAGTACATTGATGATGGAATTTCAATAAGGTTAGAATTTTTTTTGGGATTTTGAGTTGGTGGAATTCTGGGAAGAATTAATTCAAATTCTGATTTGTCTTTACCTCTAAAGTCTATAAAATTGTGCTTTTTCAATAAACTTAGATATTTTATTTTATTTCTAGGGTAAACGAATGATTTTGCTTTATTTTTTTTGATTTCTTGATTTGCTTTTTTTGATGGAATTAAATTAAATATTTCGTGAGAATATGAATGGCTTCCCAACTCGTGAATCTTTTCTTTTTTGATCCAGGAAATAATATCTTTTCCTGACCAAAGAGGGTCATTACCTTCGTAAAGTTTACCCACGATTGCCCAAGTTACTGAAATATTGTATTTATTGAAAAGTTTAAGTAGTTTTTTTATAACTTCTCTTTCCTTTTTTACTTTTTTGGTAAATTTTTGAATATCTAAATCTTTTCTTCCCCACAGAAGTTCTGTGTCGATTGAAATACAAAATGTTCCTTTTGTCATTTTATGATTATATAATACTAGAGGTTTATGCGAATTGGAATTTTAACTCACAATTATCCGAGAAATTCTAGAGAACAAATTGGTGCAGAGGTTTTTGTTTACAGTTTTGCGAGACTCCTAAAAAAAGAGGGGCATGAAGTATTTGTATTTTGTCCTAGTTATTCAGGAAAAAAAGAGAAGTATAAGGATGTACCAGTGACATGGTTTTACTGGCATGATGACAACAAGAAAATGGGAGATCTTTCCTTAGCTAATATTTCTTCTCTGTTTTGGATTTCTATCATGGTACTAAAGGGTGGTTTTGAAGTTTTAAAGTTTATACAAACAAATGATATTGATGTGATTATATCAATGTGGGCTTTTCCGGCTGGATTCTGGGCCATGATTGGAAAATTTTTTGCTGGTAAACCTTCTGTTATTATATCAATGGGTTCTGATATTTTTGTTTATCCAAAAATATTGCCAATAAAATGGTTAACGGGGTTTATTTTAATGATGGGTGATTTGGTTTATGGCAATGGTTATAAAATTTGTAGAAGGATTAAGGAAATATCGGGAAGGAAGGCTTTGTTCTTTCCGATAACTGCTTCAAATTTGCCATTTAAATATGCAATGAAAATCAAAATGGATACAAAAAAATTCAACTTTATATATGTGGGAAGACTTGAGCCGGTTAAAGGACCTGATGTTTTGTTTGAAGCCACGAAAAAATTAAGAAGAAAGGTCGATAACTTTGTTGTTTATCTGGCAGGACCTGGAACAATGTTTGAGGACTTAAAAGTTAAAGTTAAGAAAGATAGACTAGATGAGAACTTTAAGCTTCTAGGACCGGTTTATGATAGAAAAAAAGTTGCCGGACTGTTTTTGCAGGCAGACAGTTTGGTTATGGCCTCAAGAAGCGAAAGTACCCCCTTCACTGTGATTGAGGCAATTAATGCGAAATTGCCAATTGTTGTTACAGATGTAGGGGATATGGGGAAAATTGCCAGTGATTTTAAGATTGGTTTTGTTGCACCTGCAGAAGATGCAACTGCTTTGGCTGACGAAATGTTTAAAATAATAAAAAAAGGGAAAGGTTTCAAGAAAAAAATTGCCAAAAACTTCAAAAAACCCAAAGAAATTTATGATACTTATAAATCTACAAAAAAAATGTTATTAAAAGTAGAAGAATTGTTATGAAAAAAATTGCTTTTATTTTTGCTTTTATTTTTTTTATTGCTGGACTTTTTACTTTAAAAGATTACGGAATTAATTGGGATGTTATTAATCATCTTCCGCGAGGACAGGCATATTTAAATTATTATTTGACAGGTAAAAAAGATTATTCTAATTTGCAGGATTTTTTTTCTGGTTGGCAAACATTGGGCCAATGGTATTATCAAAACCCTACAAGCCTTTTTATTAATGCAGATATACCTTTGTCTAAAGTCCCAACCCGAAGTCTTTATCAAAATAGTGATCTTAACTTTAGCTATTTTATGTCGAATGATGGATATGGTCATCCGCCGCTTTCGGATATATTGTCGTCTTTATTTAATGTAGTTTTATTTCAGAAACTAAGAATTATTGATGATATTGACGCTTATCATGTTTATGGAGTTTTGCTTGCGAGTGTTTTGGTTGGGCTGATATTTTATTGGGTCTCTAGAGTTTACGGAAAAATTGCTGGTTCGTTAGCAAGTTTGTCACTTGCATCTTACCCGCTTTTTTGGAGTGAAATGCATTTTAATACGGAAAAAGATGTGCCGGAGACTGTTTATTGGAGTATTTTTATTTTTTTTGTATGGAAGGGGATTGTAACAAAAAAAGCGAAGTGGATATTTGTTTCTGGAATATTTTTTGGTTTAGCCCTTGGCACAAAATTTAATATTTTGTTTGCAGTTTTTGTAATAGTTCCTTGGACTTTATCGTATTTTATTTTTGAAAAGCAAAAGCTATTATCAAAAATTAATTTTAAGATTTTGTTTGCCGCAATTTTTGCATTTGCGATTGGCATTTTAATCTTTGTTGTTTTTTGGCCTTATCTTTGGCCGGATCCGATTGGAAGAGTGCAAAATGTAATTCAATTTTATAAAGATATTGGAATTGCAACTGGACCTGTTGATCCAAGATTTTCTGGTCCACTTGGAATAAATTATTATCCTGTTTTTTGGATAATAACTACCACACCGCCGATTGTTTTAATTTTTTCTGGTGCTGGAGTTATTTTTGGAATTATAAATTTTAAAAAACATAAAGAGATTTCTATTTTATTTTTGTTGTGGTTTTTAGTTCCTATACTTAGAGTTACGTGGCATGGGGCAAATATTTATGGCGGAATAAGACAGTTGATGGAATATGTGCCTGCACTTTGTGCATTTGCTGGGATTGGCGGAAGTTATTTGTTTAATAAATTAAGAAGGTTTAGAAATAATCTTTTTGTAAAGAGTGTGTTTGTGGCGGTTGTATTTTTAGTTTTGCTTGTTCCTATTATCGGGACACATCCTGTTGAGGATGTGTATTTTAATTTTCTTGTTGGCGGACTTGCTGGGGCAAAGGCGATGGATATTCCAGCATGGGGAAACAGTTTTGGTTCGGCATATAGGCAGGCAATTGACTGGATTGATGTAAATGTGCCAAAAAACTCCAAACTGGTTTATGCGTATGAACTTATTCCTAATGTTCCAAGAATTTGGATAAGACAAGATATTGATCTTGATAACGCGAATCGTAGCGGATATTTGCGCAACGGAGAGTATGCAATGACATTAAATTACGAAGGAACCGACACAAGAAGTTATTACGATATGTATTTGACTACTTTTCTAAACCCAGTGTATCAGGAAAAAATTGATGGTGTGCCTGTTGTGACTGTTTGGAAAAATGACGATGCACATTTAAAGAATCCATGGATTGAGAAAAAAGTTCCAAAGGTTAATGTGATAAAAACAGAAAATAGTTTGAAGTTTGATTTGAATGATGAATATAAAATCTCAAGACTTGATATGACATATAATCAAAATAAATGCAGTAATTTGACGAGTGGATATTTTGAAATTTCAAACGATAATGTTAGTTGGACGAGATTGCCTGGAGTTTTACCAGATGATTGGGCAATATCAGTTTTGAAACAACAACCAGACAAAGGGAAGTTTACAGAACCATTTGTGGGGCAAAATGTAAGATTTATAAAATTTAATATGTTGCCTGAAAATACTTGTTTATTGAAAAATTATAGAAGTTTTAGTTTTTATTACTTACAATAATATTTTGATAATTTTGCTTTCCTTCAAAATGAATAATCATCTCTGCCAGAAGACCTGTCATTAATAAATTAACTCCTAAAATAATTAACATTACTCCCAAGAAAAGAAGCGGATAGTGAAATTGAATACTGCCGGTTGTTATTTCAAGAAAACTGATATAAAAACCGATAATTGTTCCGATTATAATCATTACAAGTCCGATAAATCCAAAAAAATGCCCCGGTCTGCGCAAATATCTAACTAAGAAAAAAACGGTTAACAAATCAAGCCATCCGCTTAATAATCTTTTTATTCCGTATTTTGATTTACCATACTTGCGGCGTCGATGAGAAACGATTACCTCATCAACTTTGAAGTTTTGTTTTTGTGCAATTATTGGAATAAAACGATAAAGATCTCCATGCAAATTTAAATCTTTGACAACATCTTTTTTGTAAGCTTTGAAACCGCAATTCATGTCGTGTATTTTGAGGCCAGTTAAAAGCCTAACAAGAGAATTCATAACTTTAGATGGAATAGTTTTACTAATAGGGTCTTTTCTTCTTTTTTTCCAACCTGAAACCAAATCGTTTCCTTCATTAATTTTTTTAATAAAACTAGGTATATCCTTTGGATTGTCTTGAAGGTCTGCATCAAGAGTAAAAACAATATCCCCTGAAGCCTTCTCAAAACCAATTGATAGCGCCACTGATTTTCCCCAATTACCTCTAAGTTTAATAACGGAAATATTTTTATCTTTTTTTCTTAATTTTTCAAAGATATTAAAAGTTCGATCTGTTGATCCGTCATCAATAAAAATTATTTCATATTTTGTTTTTAACTTTTTAACTTCGTTAATTAATTCCTTATACAAAATTTCTATGGAGTCTTCTTCATTTTTAGCTGGGATAATGAATGAAAGTTTTTTTATCATGGCTTTGATTTAAATTTGGCAATATCATATCATAATAAAGTCAACAATGAAAAAAGATCTAGTTTCAATAGTTATTCCAGCACGAAACGAAGAAAAAAACATCGGAAGGTTGTTGGATAGTATCAAAAAACAGTCTTATAAAAGAATTGAGACAATTGTGGTCGATGATGGTTCTTCTGATAAAACAATCAATATTTCAAAACAGAAAGGTGCAAAGGTTTTTCAAAGAGCGCATTTAGAAAGGAGCGCGCAGAGGAATTTTGGAGCGTCGAAGGCAAAAGGAAAATATCTAATTTTCTTAGATGCTGATATGGAACTTACAAAAAAAGTTGTGGAAGATTGTGTTTCTACCGTTTTTGGAAAATATAAATTACTAGTTATTCCGGAAAAAACTGTTGGAAATAATTTTATTGCCAGGATTCGTAATTTTGAACGAGAGATGTACATGGGTGACTTTTCAATTGAGGTAGCAAGGTTTTTTGAAAAGAAAATTTTTGAGGAATATGGAGGATATGATTTAGAGCTTACAGGGCCTGAAGATTATGATTTACCATATCGTATTGGTAAACAATATGAAATCGGCAGAAGTGGTGAATATATATTGCATCACGAAGAAGGGGTGACACTTTATAGACTTTTGAAGAAAAAATATTATTACGGGAGAAACGGTGCAAAATATGCAAAAAAACACCCTGAGCTAATTGCAACTCAAGGAAATCTACTATTTCGTAAAGCCTATTTCAGAAATTGGAAAAAATTTGTCAATGATCCTGTGCTTGGATTTTCATTTGTTATTGTTAGAACTTTGGAAGCAACCTGGGCTGTTGCTGGGTATTTAAGTTCATTTATATGAAACCAAAAGTCTCAATTATAATTGTCAATTTTAATGGAGGAGAAGTTTTTGAAAATTGTTTGCAAAGTATTAAAAAACTTGATTATACGAATTACGAAACAATTGTTTTTGATAATGGAAGTAGAGATGGAACGCAGAAGTATGCAAGTTTAAAATCAAAGAAAAATATTGGATTTGTAGGTGGAAATAATGAGGCACTAAAAATTGCAAAAGGAAAATATATACTGCTTCTCAATAACGACACTCTTGTGAAGAAAGATTTGTTAGATGTGATGGTTAATAAGATGGAAAGTGATGAAACAATTGGTGTAATTCAGCCAAAAATATATTTGATGGATAAAAAAGATTATCTAGATAACGCTGGAAGTTTTTGGACAAATATTGGTTTTTTGGATCATTGGGGATTTAATCAAAAAGATTCTAAAGAATATGATAGCGAACGCGAAATTTTTTCTGCTAAAGGAGCCTGTATGATGATTCGTAAGGATTTAATAAAAAAAATTGGATTGTTTGATGAAGATTATTTTGCATATTTTGAGGAAAGTGACTTTTGTTTTAGGGTGTGGATAGCAGGCAAACGAGTTGTTTATTTTCCGAAAACCTCAATACAACACAAAGTTGGCTTTACAACCAAAAGAAGTAATGTTAGTTTTTTGAACTATTTATATTATCGGAATCGTATACAATGTTTAATTAAAAATTTGGAAGTTAAAGATTTAATTTCTGTTTTATCGGCGCATTTTTTTGTTTCGCTAGGAATAGCATTTGTCTTTTTGATTAGAGGGAGCATCGAAAATTTTTTTCTTGTAATGAGAGCAATTAAATGGAATTTTGTTAATTTAAATGCTACTTTGAAAAAGAGAAAAAATGTGCAAAACTATCGTGTTTATAAAGATGAAGAAATATTTGCAAGAGTTGGCCATAAAGTTAATTGGAGTAAATTTTTTGGTGACTTCAAAAGAATTGAAAAGGATTTGGCAAAATAATGGTTTTTTCTTCAGATGAAAATTGGAATAATTGGCGCTGGATTTACTGGACTTTCCGCGGGATATGAGCTTTCTAAAAAAGGACATGATGTGACGATTTTTGAGGCTAGTAAAATTCCTGGTGGACTAGCAACTGGATTTAAAAATAAAAAATGGAAATGGGAATTAGAATCACATTACCATCATCTTTTTAAGACAGACTATGAAATACAGAGATTGGCAAAAGAAGTAGATCATAAAATAATTTTTGTTAGACCAAAAACTTCAACTTTTTATAAAGATGTCATAATGCAAATAGATTCTCCTTTGTCTTTAATGAAGTTTAAACATCTTAGTTTACAAAGTAGAATAAGAACTGGAACTGTTTTGGCGTATTTAAAAATTACAAATAATTGGAAGCCGTTAGAGAAAATTACAGCAAAAAAATTTTTAATTAAAACAATGGGGGAGGATTCTTGGAAAGTTTTATGGCAACCGCTTTTAGAAAAAAAATTTGGTCAATATTCCACTCAAATTCCAGCTTCTTGGTTTTGGGCTAGAGTGAAATCCCGTACAGCAGTTCTAGGTTATCCTGAGGGAGGTTTTGATAAATTTGCACAAAAAATATGTCAGGAAATTAAAAAAAATAAAGGAGAAGTTTTATTTGAGAAAAAAGTTTTAAAAATTCTTAATAAAAAGAAAAAAATTTATATAAAAATTGGAGGAGGAGAAAGATATGCATTCGATAAAGTCATATGTACTTTGCCAACTAATTTGTTTACAAAAATAACTTCTGGCTTACCAGATAACTATTTAAGATCCGCAGCAAGATTTAGTGGAATAGGCGCGACTAATTTAGTATTAGTTTTGAGTAAAAGTTTTTTAGATGATGGAACATATTGGTTGAATATTAATGAAGCAAAATATCCGTTTCTTGCAATTGTTGAGCATACAAATTTTATGAATAGTAAAAATTATGGTAAAGAAAAAATTATTTATATTGGCAATTATCTTGAAAATAATAATAAATATTTTCTTATGAGTGACAAAGAGCTTTTGAAAGAATATTTACCTTATTTGAAAAAAATTAATAAACGGTTTAGTAAATCATGGATAAAACGTATATATTTAGCAAAAGCTTTTTTTGCTCAACCGATCATTGTTAAGAATTATTCCAAAAAAGTATTACCTTTTAAGACTCCAATTAAAAATCTTTTCCTAGCAAATATTCAACAAGTTTATCCCTGGGATCGCGGAACAAATTATGCTGTAGAATTAGGAAGACGAGTTGCGAAGGAAGTTTTACTAAATGATTGAAATCTTGCAAAAAATAATTGCTATTTTTATGGATTATATTGTTGGTGAATCGTTTGTTCAAAAAAAACTGAAAAATAAAAATGTGAAGAAGATTATTGATTTATATGCGAAAACTGATTACACAAAAAGTTTTGTAAAATTTAGGTTTTGGTTTGGACCACTCTATGAGGTAAATAATTTAACTCCAAAATTTGGAACTATTTTAGATATTGGTTCAGGTGAGGGAATACTTGCAAATTTTTTAGCTTTAAATAATGTAAAAAGAAAAGTAGTTGGTGTTGAAATAAATAAAGACAGAATAAAAGAAGCAAATAAAGGATTAAAAAATACAAAATTTATAGCAAAAAGCGCGTTTAGTGCAACACTTCCAAAAGCCGATGCAATTGTAGTAAGTCATGTGATGCACCATTTAGGAAGCATGAAACTTCAAGAGAAACTTCTGGATGTTGTTTACAAAAAGTTAAAGAAAAACGGGAAGTTTATCTTAGCTGAAGTTGATAGAGAATTTTCTTTAAGATATTTATTTGGTTTTTTTGCTGATACTGTTCCAATTCCTATTTTTTTCGAAAAAAAACTTTTTGATTTTAAGATTTATCACAGGAGTAAAAAGGATTGGACTAAACTTCTAAAAAAACATGGATTTAAAATAGTTTATCAAAAGAACACTGAAGATAGAGCTTACCCCGAGGTTATTTTTGTTGCTATAAAAAATGACTAAACGCATTTTAATTTTTATTTTAATCCTTGCGGCTGTTTTGAGAATTACTGGTGTTTATCCTGGGTATCATCCGAATCACGCTGATGAGGTAAATATTTTTTCTCAAGCAGTTAATATTTTAAAAACTGGAAGTGTTCAAGAAATTAGATTTGAATATCCTCCACTACCTGCTTACATAAACTTTTTGAGTTTTAAATTTATTTTCATTCCTCTTAGTTGGATAAAATATTATGCCAATAATCTTGGACAAATAATTGATGGCACTTTTTTACCAAACTTGCAAAATAATATTTTAGGAAATGGAGATATTAATGCGATGTTTTGGGCGAGAACTGTTACAGCAATTTTTGGAGTAGGAATTGTATTTTTAATTTATAAAATTTCCGAAAAATTATTTAACAAAAATGTTGGTTTGGTAGCCGCTTTTTTGGTTACTGTAAATTACAGGCAAGTTCTAAATAGCCATTTTGGGCTTCCTGATATTTATAATGCCTTTTTTCTTTGTTTGTCTTTTTTTCTTACAATTCGTGTTTGGAAAAAACCCGATTTTAAAAATTATTTAATTGCTGCAATTGGCTGCGGATTAGCTTTTTCTACTAAATATCAGTTCTTTTCGTTCCTGCCGCTTTTTATTATTCATATTTTCCGAGTGCTTGAACAAAAAGATTTAAAAAGAAAGCTAAAAACTTTATTTGACCCATCTGCGATTTCTGTACCCTTTGTTATTTTATTTGTTTTTTTGATTTTAAATCCCTATTTTATTATTCAATTTGATATTGCTAAAACACAACTTGAATATGCTGCTTTGAAGTATAGATATGGGAAAGACTTTCTTGATTTTTATCCTATTTCTTATTTGTATAAATACGGCATTGGACAAATAACTTCTATTTTGGTTTTAATAGGAACTTTTTTTCTTTTTACCAAAAGTAATTTTAGAAAAGGAATTCTTTTGTTTAGTGTTATTTTGGAATTTGCGATTTATTTACTATATGTAACCGGTGGCGGATTTTATACACGAAACTTTGTTTCTATTACGCCGCTTATTTTGATTATTCCGGCTGTCTTCCTTGAGAGATTATTGAATTATAAAAAATATTTTGGAATTATTATTTTTTCACTTTTGGTTGTTTTCGCTGGTTACGAAAATTTAAACAAAGATTATGTGTTGGATGTTAATTACTTAAAACCATGGAATCAAGATGTGTTGCAAACATGGATAACATACCACTTGCCAAGCAACGCCAAAATTGCTGCGCATTCGTCTGTGCCGCTTGAAAATTCTCAGACTCGTCTTGATTTTGATCTTGATTCGGCATTTGATATTTATGAATTTAAAAATGAAGGAGCCGATTTCGCGATTGCTAATTACGAATGGACAACAAATGATTTTTACTGGTGGATGACGCAAAATACGCAAAAATCGCTTAAATATTGGAATGCGCCGACACAAATTCTTAACGAAACGTTTACCGGAATGGCAATGCACGAAATCGAAGATTTTGGAATATATTCACTTATTAAACCAGCATTTGCACCTGATGCAAACTTTTTAGTTGCGAAGTTACCAGATTATAAGGTCACAAATAAAATTTTAATTCGCAATTTTGATTTTAAAAGTGGTGAAAATGGTTGGACAAAAATCGGAAATAATTTATCTTACACAAATGGCAATTTAGTTATTCAAAAAGGTGGGATCGCTGACCCCTATGTAAGATGGATTTCTCCAAAAATTAATATTAGTAATCAAAATGGATTTGAAATTGACTATAAAATTAAAACTGCAGATGATATTGGTCAAAAGAGAGAAGGTTTCCTCTTTGTGGAATTTTTCAATGATAAGAATGATGAAATCGGAGTAAGGCTTTCTTCTAGAAATGATGTTTTTAATAAATATACAGATGCGGGTTTTGTTGGAGAAATTCCGTCAGGAGCAAGTTATGCGAAAATCGGATTTCAAGTTTATAAAGCAGAGAATGCAAATGTATATTTGAGTGATGTAAAAATTTATAAGGCAGATGTTATTAATTTAAATTCAAGTGGAGTAAAACACATTGATATTCCAGACGATATTTTTTATCCGATTAGTCAGGGAAATATGTGATACACTTGTGAAAAATGAAAAGCAATTTAAAAAGAATTTTAGTGACTGGGGCTAACGGAGCTGTTGCAAGTGATGTTGTCCCTGTTCTTTTGTCACGTGGTTATAGGGTTTTGGCTACTGATATTGATTGTCCTTCTGACTCTCCTTTTAAGCTTGAGTACATGGATATCCGAAAGCCTCGAGAGATAGAAAGCGTTTTTAGAAAATTTAAACCGCAATGTGTTATTCATCTTGCTGCAGAAGTTGATGTTGAACTTTGTGAAATTGATGAAAAACACGCAATGGAAACGAATACACAAGGTACAAGAAATATTGCCGATGCATGTAAAAAACATAAAGCCATAATGGTTTTTGCAAGTTCTGTAGGGGTTTTTGATGGCAAGAAAAAAAAGGCTTATGACGAGACAGATATACCCAGGCCAATTAACGTTTATGGAAAGAGTAAGTATGAAGCAGAAAAATACGTACAGGAAGAGTTAAGAAAATATTTTATAGTTCGATTTGGTTGGATGATGGGTGGTGTTGAAAAGGATAAAAAGTTTGTTGTTAAGATTTTGAAATTAATTAGAAAGGGAGTCAAAACACTTGATGTTGTTAAAGATAAAAAAGGAACTCCAGTTTATACATTAGATCTTGCTGAAACAATTGCAAATTTAATTACAACTGATGATTGGGGAATTTATCATATTGCCTGTCTTGGAACAGCAACAAGATTTGATGTTGCGAAACAAATTCTTTTAGAAATAAAGCGCAAGGATATTAAATTAAATGCGGTACTGACTGCTGGTGTTAATAAAATATTTTTTGCACCAAGGCCTGATAATGAATCAGTTGATACAACGAAGATTCGTCAGAAGTTTCCGGGAATACTTCGTGATTGGAAAGATGCGCTCCACGACTATCTGGGGACTGCTGCTGGATTTAATATAAGCGAAAATGAACCCAAGGTAACAATTATTATTTGTTTGTATATTGTTAATGACAGATTTTTTAAAGATCTTAGAAAATTTAAAAAATTAAAATATAAAAATTTTGAATTAATTGTAGTAGCAGATAAACCAGTAGAAATTCCAAAGCTTGGTTTTCCAACTAGAGTTGTTTTAACTGGCAAAGAAAGAACAGGCGTAGGTGAAAAAAGAGATGCAGCATTGTCTATGGCAAAAGGAGATATTATTGCATACATTGATGATGACGCTTATCCTTATCCAGAATGGCTAGCTAATGCAGTTTTAGATTTTAAGCATCCAAGAGTTGGAGCCGTCGGTGGTCCAAATATTACACCTAATGAAGATTCGTTTTGGGCGAAAATTGGTGGATATATTTATGAATCATATCTGATGAGCGGCGGAGCTCAATACCGCTTTATACCTACAAAAAAACAAACAGTAAATGAATTACAAGGGGTTAATTTGATTATTCGTAAAGATATTCTTAAAAAGATTGGTGGTTTTTCGACTAAACTTTTTAGTGGTGATGATACAAAAGTTTGTTATAGTATCAGACTCTTAGGATACGATGTTTTGTATGATCCTGATGTAAAAGTACATCACCATCGTCGCGAATTTCCAATAAAACATCTAAGGCAAGTAAGGACGATGGGTACACACCGGGGTTATTTTGTTAAAGAATATACAGAAACTTCATTGCATCCAATTTACTTTTTACCTAGTTTGTTTGCAATTTTTTATTTTCTTTTGTTAATTTTGGGTTTTTTAAATTCAACATTTTTTATTTTTTGGATACTGTGTAATTTAGTCTTTCTGAGTTTGGGTGTTTTATCACTTTATAAAAGAGTTGGTATTACAAATTCAGTTATATCTTCGTTTGGAATATTGATAACACATTTAACTTATGGATTTTTTTTCTTAAAAGGGCTCATTTTTGTGGATAAACTTTAAAGTGATAAATGTAATTGTTTTTGGAAATCTTTTGACAAGATATTATTAAGAATAAAGATTTTGAAGTAAGAACCATTGATGGATTTATTAAGGTTGTTGACTAGCAGATGGTTAACAAAAAAGTAAATTTTCCGAATTAATTAAGGTAAAGGAAAACTGTGAATTATAAAACAAAACTATTGCCAAAAGTATCAATTATAATTTTGTCTTTTAATGGTGAAAATTACTTAGTTGATTGTCTTTCTTCGATAAGGAAGCAAAATTATCCAAAAAACAAGATTGAAATTGTTGTAGTTGATAATGGAAGCAAGGATAAAAGTGTCGAGATAGCGCGAAAGTTTAAGTGTAAAGTTTTGATTAAACCGAAAACTGATATTTATGAAAACTGGGTTTTTGGAATGAAGATTATTACAGGAGATTTTGTTTATATGGTTGATCAGGATATTGAACTTAGAGATAAGAATTTTATTAAAAAGATGGTGAGGCCACTTTTTGAGGATGAAAGTATTTCTGGAAGTTATACTAGAGCTTATCCAAATAAGAAGATGTCTTGGATAAATCGCTATTTATCTTATCAGCCATCAATGTGTGATCCTTTATACGAATTTCTAACACCCTCAATCCAAAGTTCTGTTGTTAAAAAAAATAAAAATTACGAACTATGTGTATTTAATGATACAAATATTAATGCAGAATCAAGGATGCTCTATCGACTTTCTGTATTTAAAAAAACGCCGAATTGGAAAGCCAAGAGACTTTTTGATCATGATATTTTAGTATCTACAGTTAAACTTGGATTTAATAAATTTGCATATGTTCCTGCAGCTGGATTCTATCATTATCATGCAAAAGATTTTAGAAGTTTATTACGAAAGAGAGTTAGAAATTTGAAAATTCATTTTTTTCCATATCAAAGCTTGTTGCAATATAAGTGGGTGGATTCTAAACAAAAAAAACAAGTTTTGAGGCTCTTTTTGTGGGTCATATATGCTAATTTATTTTTCCCAGCTTTTTTAAAAGGTGTTTACAAAACACTCAAATATAAAGATGTTGTTTTGTTAATGGAGCCAATGGTGGTGATTATCATAACAGATTTTGTTCTGTTTTCTTTTTTGACTGATAAACGTGGAAGAAAAATTGTTTTTTCGTGGTTAAAATTATGAATGTAAATACATTCAAGCAAGAATACTTTAAAAATAGGAAATGGAAGTGCGCACCTAAAAAGATTGTAAATTCCGTAGTGAGCGAAGTTATGTCAGTTGCTTGTGAAATTTTGCCTTCTCACAAGTCTTTAACGGTTCTTGATATTGGTTGTGGGCAAGGAGAATATTCTATTGAATTTTCGAAGTATGCCCGAAAAGTAGTTGGAGTTGGGCCTGATTTTGATTCTTATAAAGAAGCTGTGAAATTCAGAAGAAAAACAAAATCGAAAGTTACCTTTATAAATTGTCCCGTTGAAAAATATAAAACTAAATCTAGTTTTGATATTGTTTTAAGCTTAACAACTGTTGAACATATGTCTCATGTCGAGAAATCCTTTAAAAGGATATTTGAGTTATTAAAACCGGGAGGGTTTATTTATTTGACGGCGCCAAATAAATGGTGGCCTTATGAATATCACTACAGGTTGTATTTTCTGTCCTGGTTACCACTTAAATTGGCAAATTTTTATGTAAAAACATATGGTCATAGAAGTTCGTATGAAGATAGTGCATATTCTAAATCTTATTTTGGTATGAAATCGTTGTTTGATAAATTTGATTGTACTTATGAGTTTGTTCTTCCTAGAGATTTAAATTCTTCGTATATTGGTTGTGGTGAACAAAGTTTTTTTTATATACAACTTTCAAGAAGTTTGGATTGATATTAATAAGTTGGTTTCCTTTTTTTTGGATTTTCTCGAAAGGATTCATAATGATAATTAAGAAAAATAATGATTAAGCGCAAACAAGTTTTTTTATATTTTTTGTCTGTTATTTTAGTAGTTGTTTCTATTGTTTATTTACCTTTCGTAAACGGTTTTTTTCAGCAGGATGAATGGAATTTATTTGGAGTTTTTACAGTTTTTAGGGGATTAGGACAAAATTTCTTTCTGCAAGATTTTATAAAAGGATCGGGCTTGCATTTTGTTCCTCTTGCCAATATATTTTCATATCTTGAATTTTCGCTACTTAAACTAAATTTTGTAGAATATGCTTTTACTAGTATTTTTTTTCATGTTCTGGCAACTGCTCTGGTTTTTGCTTTTGTTAGTTTGTTGATTAATAATAAGAGATTTGGATTATTATCAGCGCTTTTCTTTGGAATTTCTAATGCAGGAAATCAAGCTACTACATGGGTTGTTGCTAATGTCAGTGTTCAGGGAGCAGTAATTTTTTCGGTGTTATCGCTTATCTTTTTTATTAAATTTGCTAAATCTGCAAATAAAATTTCTTATTATATTTCTTATTTTTTATTAGTAATATCTCTTCTTTTTAAGGAAAATGCAATTGCGTTTTTTGTATTTTTACCAATAACTTTTTATTTGTACGCAAATAAAGATTTAAGAAAAAAATATTTTTATCCACTTTTTATTTTTGTGACAGGAGTGTTTTACGGATTAATTAAAGTATTTATGATTTTGCACGCTTCGGTTTCTGGGACTGCTGGTTCTCAATCTAAACTTGCAATTTTATATAATTTGATAACATTTCCCTTAAAAGGACTTGTCCAGACGATTATTCCTGTTGATTTGGAACTTTCTGTTGCAAAAAGTATTGCATTAATTTTTCCTGAGAAAGTTCGGGGTTTTTTTGCAACAACTCAGTTTGATATTTTTGTACAAAAAAGAGTATTAGAAATGTTAACTTTTGTATTTTTTTTAATTATAGTTTTTATTTGTTTCTTTATTTATAAAAAGATAGAAGATAAGAATATTAAAAAAGGAATTATTTTTGCGTTTATTTTTGTATTGATAAATAGTTTTATTTATGCACTTTCTCCAGACAGAGTTGGGATAATTCCTATTGTTGATTCTAGAAATCTGTATTTTTTAACAATTGGTTCTTCGATATTAATTTCAATTTGTATTTACTTTGTTTATTTATATAACACAAAGGTTGCTTTTTTAATTTCATTTTTATTTTTGGTTTTAAACATTTTTTATTTAAATAAAAACATAAGAAATGTGACAATGGATGGTGTATTGAGGAAAAATATATTGGATACGATTAAAAAGGACTACCCGATTCTTCCTGAAAAAACAATTGTTTTTACGCAATCAGATAGTTCGTTTTATGGATTGCCTGAAAACACGAAAATTATGCCATTTCAATCAGGTTTTGGACAAACTCTTTTAGTTTGGTATCAAGAAGAAGAAAATTTTCCGAAGGAGTTTTTTGAAAATAATTTTTTATGGAATATTGATTCAGAAGGTTATATGGAAAGTAACGGGAAAGGTTTTGGTTACTTTAGAAATTTTGGAGATATGATGAATTATATTAGTACAAGTAATCTTGATAAAAATAATGTAATTGCTTTTGATTTTAATTCATCAAATGATGTCTTGACCGATATCACGCAGGAAATGAGAGGGAGAATAGAAGGTTTTGAGGCAAAGAAAAGAATTTTAAATCCAAATCAAATAAAAATTTTTTCTTCGAGTAATAAAGATGGACTGAATAAAATACTTGATAGAAATGAAAAAACTTTTTGGGATTCAAAATTACCATATTCAAATTATCAATATTTACTTCTCTCTTTTAATAAGCCACATGCTGTTGCTCGTCTTACTATTGATTCGTATAATAACGTGAATCAGCTTAATGTTGGTTATAGAATTGAAATCTCTAACGATAATAAAAATTGGCAAGAGGTTTTCGAAAATAGAAGCGATGGAAGCGAGAATGGTAAAGTGGATATTTATTTCAAGCCAATTAGTGCAAAATATATTAAAATTGAACAAATAGGAAATGATAACTATACGGATTGGGTAATTAATGAATTGACTGTTTATGAGAAATATTAAAAAAAATATTATAGTTTTGTTTTTGATTGTTTTATCTTTAACTCCAGTGATTTGGTTTGTTGGGAGACCGGGAATCTTAGTTGATGGTGTTGATACTAATTTTCCATTACAACCTGCCTTGTGGTTTGCGAGGCGTTTTTTTGCATGGACAAACATAACGAACGCAGGGTCCGATTTTTCAGCTGGAAGCGCCGGAACACTTTTCCATTTTTTGCAGTTTGTTCCGTTTAAACTAGGGTTTTCTTTACAAACAGTGGAACTTTTTAGTTTTATTTTTTGGTTTACATTAATTATCTTTTCTTCATGGTTTTTGGCGCGACTGGTATTTCCAAAAAAGAATATCCCGCAAATGATTTTTGTAATTTTATATTCATTTAATATTTATTTATTTAATAGTTGGGAAAATGTAAAAGTTTCTAATTTGTCTTTGATTTCCGCAATACCAATTGGTTTGTCAACTTTAATACTTCTCCGTCAAAAGAAAATTAAACGTGAAATTTCGTTTTTGCTATTTCTTGTAACAGGAATTATTTTGATGGGAGCAGGAATTAACCCAGCATATATTATTTGTTTCTTTGTTGTCCTTGGTATATATGTATTTTCACAGATTATTTTGGATTTTAAGAATAAGGATGAAGTGTTGCAAGATATTTTAAATTTTGTTTTATTTGGTTTTATTGTTGCCTTAGTAAATGCTTCTTGGATTTTGCCAACTGTTCATTTTATTTTTTCAAGCATTACTGCAAGCAATAGTATTGGTAGTATTGGGTTTTCGAATTGGGTAGATAGTCTTTCTCAAAATACAAGCTTGATTAATGTTTTTAGAATGATGGGAGCATGGGACTGGTATTCTTTTGATGGTATTACAAAAGCTCCGCTTTATATCCCGTATGCTACAAGATATTTTTTCAATCCGCTTTTTGTTGGTTTTAGTTTTTTTATTCCATCACTTTCTTTAATTGCTTTTATTTTTAGAAAAAGAATTAATAATGTTTTTTATATTTCGTTTGCTTTAATGCTTGTAATTGGTCTTTTTTTGACTGCAGGGACACATCCTCCTACGGGAGTTTTGTTTGCTTTTTTGGGAAATCATTTACCATTTTTTAGTTTGTTTAGAAGTCCTTGGTATATTTTTGCACCCCTTGTTGCTTTGCCTATAGCGGGATTGGTATCTGCATTATTTTTTAATTTAGGTGAGTTAATAAAGAACAAACGAGTTGTTAATTCTTTTGGTTTATTTGTAATAATTGGTTTTTTAATTTATTCGTATCCACTAGTTTTAGGAAAAATTTTCAGACCAGATTTTAATGGAACTTTTTATCTTAAGTTTCCTGACTATGTATTTGAAGCAGAAACCTTTCTTAATAATAATCCTTCTAGGGGAAGAATTTTGAGTTATGCTGACGATAATATTGAAAAATTTAGTTGGGGATATAGCGGAGTTGATTCAATTTTAAATCTTATGACAGATAGAGAAGTTGTAGACGCACCTTTGAATGACACTACATCTCCGATTTCACAAATAATTACACAAACGTATGAGTCTTTAAAAAGAAATGAAATAGATAAAGCCTCAAACCTAATGAATGTAATGAATATCGGTCAGATATTTGTGAAAAATGATCAGGTGACATTGATGCCTAAAATTTCAAACCAAATTGCAAATAATTTAGAGCGTACGTTTGGACAATGGAATTTCTATAACTTTCCAAAAAACAATCCTACTCCAGAGATTTACTCTGCGGACTGTTGTAATTTGAGTTATCCATATAACGATAGTGCTTTAAATTTGGGAATTTTAAATAATAAAATTTTAGTTAATCCGAAAGACAGTCTTTTTGCTCAGGAGGACTTTTCTAACTTTACCTCAACTACAATTCATACAAAAAACTTGCAACTTTCAAATTATCTTTTAAGTGTTAGTGGGCAAGGAAATTTCAAGGAGAATCTTGAATTTAGGGATTTAAGTAAAGCTGAATATGACTTTGACGTACCATCTGCCGGGATGTATTCTCCAATTTTACAAAGATATGGTCTTGATTATTTTGGAGTTATAAGCGGAAATAAAATGACTGTTAATTTGGATGGAAAGAATGAAATTTGGACGGTTGCGAAGTCTGATGATTCGTATGTGTATTTTATGCCAATTGATATTTTGCAAGGTGGCCATAAAGCTACAATAAGTATTGATGTTAAAAATATGGTTAACTTACAAAATTTCAATTATGTAGGGAAGGCGGATTTTAACTTAGAAAATAATATTTTTACTATTTTTAATAAAAATAAAAATGATGCTATGGTAAATTTCCTGATTAATAATTTTGACCCTTATTCTTTTTATGTTATTAATGTGAGTTATCGGCAGATTTATGGAAATAAGGCGCAAGTTTTACTTTCTCAAAAGCAAAACAATACGCCACTTAAAAATGGCGCTGAAGTTATGCCAGATTATCCAGATTGGCAAGATTATAGTTTTTATTATCAACCTATTGAGACCAATTCAACATTAAATTTAAGTTTGGTGTCTCCACAAACGGAAGATGTTTTAGGAACAAAGGTGGAATATCAAAATCTTTCGGTGCAAAAAATATTTGCAAATGATTTATTTTTTGAATCTAGTGCCTCAATGTCGTTTTCTCAACCTATTGTGAAATTTAGTAAAAATTCACCTGTTTTTTATAGTGGTGAGGTTACAAATGTCAACGGTCCTTATGTAATTGTTTTCGGTGAAAATTATTCTCCAGATTGGCAAATAAATATTGAAGGAGAAAATAATGAAGTATTTCACTTTACTGCAAATTATTATGAAAATGCGTGGTTTGTAAACAGCAAAAAGGGAAATTATAAATTTACGATTTACTATAAACCTCAAAGTCTTTTGAATATCGGTTACCTTATTGCAGGCGTATCAGCATTTTTCGTTTTCGCATATTTTATATATGAAAAGATTAAAAGATAGGATTTCTATAATTTTTAAAGAGTGGATTAATAAAAACAATTATAGACTTGCTGTTTTTAATATTCTAATTGTTTCACTTTTTTTACTCCGTTCTGCTGGCTATTTCCAGCCTTATTTTCCAATTAGTGTTAATTTTATTGTAGTTGTCGGACTAATTTTGTCTACTTTTTTGCTTGGTGTGAAAAGCGTGACTACTTTTTTAATAACTTTATTTTTTTGGATATTTGCTGCTCTTTTACAGATATTAAGAATAGATGTTTGGGCCGAAAGAACGGGAATTTATGCGTATGAATCTTTAGTGTTTGGAGTACTTCTTTTTATTTTTGAAAGTGTTTACAGCAAATATAAAAAATGAAGTAATTATTGTTGTAGTTGTAATCGCTAGACCAAAGATGAAAGATGTTGGTTTGTAAACAAAATTGACAAATTTTGTGTTCTTGTTTATTGATACTTCTCGTGTTTTGCTTAAAGTTTCATTGATTTTTAAACTTCTATTGCCGTTTGCAAAAGCGTACCAATCTTGATTGTAAACTTCAGAAAGAATTAGGGAATTGCTTTTGTAATTTGACGTGTTTACTTGGATAAAATTTGGAGTGTAAATGTTTATTGGATAATTAGAGCGGGGAAGATTGATTTTATTTTTATAAACTAAATATTGGCCAAATATTTTTATTAACTGCAGATTTTTGTCTGTTAAAAGATGGTTTGAAATGATATATTTTATATTGTATTGTGATAGTTCTGGTGAGTAAGGTTGCAAGTTTTCGTAATCGAAAATTTCAAACGGGGGAATTGATAAGGTGTATCGCATATTAAAGTAGCTTTGAGAGAGCTGTTCACTCTCGTCGTAATAATTTATTTGTTGAAGTGTACCGTAGCCATCGGCGAGTTGTAGGTGATAGTTTGCGGCTTCTTTTTGGGATAAACATCTATTTAGACAAAACACACGAAACATGCTTTTGTCACTGCTTAAAAATTCATAAAGTTCTCTCGGAGCCGCTGTGGTGTCTGTTTGAATTGGATGAATTATTTTTGTCCACGAAGTCAGAAGTGACTCGATAATTGCAAGGAAAATAATTATATAAATTAAGAATTTTATTTTTTTAAATTTTAGTAAAGATTGAATTCCCAGACCTGCTAAAAAAAGCGCTATGAAAACTATTAAAAACCAGAAACGAGTCGAGACTCGAAAGAGTATGTACCAGTTTTCTCTAATTAGCAGATTGTATATTGGCGAGGCATTGTTTAAAGAAATTAAAATTATTATTAGGGATATTAGTCCAACTAAAGTTTTATTTTTAGTATTTAAATTCAGAAAGCCTACGAATGAAAGAAAACTAACAAAAAAACCTATGCCAATAATTTTTTCAGTATCCAAGTTTTGAATAAAGTTACCGCCGAATAATATTGGTGAAAATGCGGCTTTTATGAATTCGGCTTTAGAAAGCCATTTAGGATATACATCGGGGTGAATTAATAATAAGTTTCTTGTGGTTTGGTTTTGCCACGAGAGCTGAGGTAATAGAGCAATTGCAACAAAGCCAAAGGAAAAGATACCGACCAGTGAGAAATAAATAATTTTTTTTACGATATTTTTTTTGCCTTGAGAAATAAGGAAAAGAAATAAAAATCCTGAAGAAATTACGGCAATTATGAAAATGAGAAGGTGCGTGTAGAAAATTAGAGCTAAGAACACACTTAATAAAAAAATATTTTTAAAAGTTTGTTTTCTTGATAAAAGTATTGTAAATAAAAAAACAAACGGTAACCAACTCCAAGAAGCTATTAGTCCGTAATGACCTGCTTCTATATAGCCTGAAAGTTTTGGAGAGAAGACGTATAAAATAGATAATATAATTGAAATCTTTTTTGAAAACTTAAAGCCCAATAATGATAGTAAATACATTCCAATTCCTGAAAAGAAAATATGAATGAAGACGGAAACCATGAAACCTGCGTCTATATTTCGAAAAAATAAAAAAATGATATTTGGTAAGTAAAAAATCGGTGCTTGGGGATCGGGAAGAAGTGGTGTTCCTGAAAAAAATAAATTATTCCAAAAAGGTAGTTGGTGGTATTTTATTAAAGTTTCTTTAGTGAAATAAAACATTGGATAGAAAAAATTAGTAAGATCGTTACCTCGATTTAAGAGAAGGTTTGAGTTTAACAGAATCGGAATATAGAAAACGAGACTTGTGAGAAGTAAAATAAGAATAAACATGAAATTTAAAAATTTTCGAATCAGTTTATCATTTTTAATTATTATTGTTACAGCATTTGTTCTTCGTGTTTTTACTTTAAATAAGTTAATGGTTTTTACTCCAGATGAAGAATATGTACTTTACATTACAAAAACATTGACTAGTAATTTTCATATTATTTGGATTGGAGTTAGCGCTCTTGGATTTGATTTTTATATGGGGCCTGGGTTGAATTACTTTTTGGTGCCTTTCATGTGGCTTTTTAACGGAAACCCTTTTGTTTGGGGATTGATTGCTTGTCTTTTTGGAGTTGCTGCCTGTGTTCTAATTTATTTTTTCGCTAATAAACTTTTCGGTAGGAAGACAGCAATTATTGCATCTATTCTTTATGCAGTTTCTGCTCTTGTTGTTTATTACGATCAGCAGCCGTATCCAACTGCAGTTCCTTTTTTGTCGATGGCTATGATTATTTCTATTTACAACACGCGTCATTCGAAGTACTGGTGGATTGTCTTTGCTTTTTTGTATGGAATTGTTTTTCATATTCATTTGTCAATGGTGTTGGTTGTTTTTGTAGCCATTTATTGGGGAATAACACATAAAAAAACTTGGAATATTAAGATTTTAGTTTTATCTTTCCTGACATTTTTGACAGTTATTTCACCGCTAATTGTTTTTAATTACTTTCATAATTGGAGTGACTTCACTGCTCCGATTAGAGTTTTTCAAGCGCTCGGAAAAAATAAAAATCAAACAAACATGTTTATTAGAATTCAGACTTTGACAAAAGCAACAAGCAGACTTTTTTATCTTGCGCCTGGGAAAACTAATACTGATGAAATTTTATATCCTTGTAACACATTGCCTAATAATAATTCTACAAAAGCTTCCTGGATTATTATATGCATTGCTTTGATTTTACTAATAATTTATTTTTTGAAGAAAGATTTCTGGAAAAATGAAGCAAAGAGGCTAATTTTTGTTTTTAGTTTAGCTTATTTAATACCTTTTATTTTTCTGTCTTCTGTAGGTTCTGTTGAATATTATTTACTTGGTTTTTTTCCGATCTTTTTCATTATTGTTGCCTATACAATTGCAAACTTAAATAGGTTATTTCGATACGTATTTTATTTTTTGATTTTGTGTTTCGTAATATTTAATGTTTTTACAATTTTTAGCGCAAGTGGAGAGTTCGGTCTGGCTACAAAAAGAAAAATGATAAGTGATGTTATGCAAATTGTTGGCAACTCGAGTTTTAGTTTGCAAGAGATGGGCGGGCCATGTCAAGGAACAGCTGGGTGGGGGTATTTGTTCACAATTTACGGGAGGGCTCCGGAAGATAATATTGCAGATAAGCAATTTTCTTGGCTTTTGCCTGTTGGAAATCTAGAGAATACAAAATATAAAGTTGTCATTAACGAGTCGAGATTTGCTATCGATGAAACAGGTTACAAAAACATAATTAGAGAAGGTGGTTTTACTGCTTATATTTTCAAAAATTAAATTTTTGTTTAATAAAAAAATAGAATATATAAATTTGTATAACTATTGCCCAATTAATTGTTTGCCACCATCTACCAACGATTGCGGATTTTCTCGTACTCTTTGTATAACTTATGGGAATTTCGACGAACTTCAAATTTTGTGTAACTACATGAAGCGTCAGTTCGGTATTAAATAGAGCTGTTCCGTTATTACTCCATTTTGAAATGTTTTTTTTAAGTGCCTCTTTCTTAAACAATTTATAGGTGCAGCCAACATCTGTCAGTGCAACGCTGTTGAATAATATTTCGATTGTCTTTGCTTCTAAAACATTGGCGAATTTTCTTATGATACCCATCCCCGTTCCGGAAAGAGAGCCGATTTGGCTAGTTCTGGTGCCAAGTACAACATCGAAATCTCGTGAGTAGACTAAAAATTTTTCTATGTCGCTTGCTTTCAGGGAACCATCTGCTTCGCATATAACGATATAGTCACATGAAGCTTTTTTAATTGCAGTTTTATATGCGTAACCATATCCTTGTTTTTTTTCGTAATATATTTTTACGATTCCTTTTTTGAAAGGTGTCGATTTTGTAATTTCTTTGTAGGTGCCTTTTTCTGCATTATTGTCTATTACTATTATTTCATCTACAAAGTTAGTTTTATAAAAATTATCGAGTACTGATTTAATTGTTTTTTTCTCTCTGTATGTTGCGATTGCAACTGACACAGTTTTACCCTCGTACATTTGCTGTAATTCTAGTATAATTTTTGCAATATATGAAGTTGTATTTATTTTTTGTAGTAGGATTTTTGTTCATTTCTCTACTTCTCTTTTTAAATCACCCTGGAGTTGCAATTAGAATTGTAAATTGGATTTTTTATTTACTGATAATTGCAATTTTATTTAAATTATTTTATGTGGAAAAAAATTAGTTTTATTATTTTATTAATTGGCTTAGGAACTGTTTTTCATAAGTTTTTTTTGAATGGCCATCTTGTTTTTGGTGATGCCCCTTACTTTTATAACGAAGGATTTAAAGAGCTTCTTTACTTTCCGAGTGCTTGGACTTCAAGGGGTAATGCGTTAGGAAATGTGAATTTGTTTTTATGGATTTATCCTTTAATGTTTATTTATGGAGCTCTTGGTCATTTTTTACATTTTTCAAATGATGTAATACTTCGTGTTTTGTTTTATTTTCCATCTTTATTGTTTGGAGGATTGGGGATTTATCTTTTAGTCAGAAAATATTTTAAATTTTCTAATTTAGTTTGTTTTTACACTATTTTGTTTTATTTAATTAATACATATTTTTTACTTTTGATTGATGGTGGTCAAGTCGGAGTGGTTTTGGCATATGGACTTTTCCCGTTAGTACTTTTTTTAATTTTAAGTAGTAGTTTTTTGGTAGGTCTTGTTGCAGCTTTTATTTTGACAATTGTTGATTTTAGGATTGCCGCGATAGTCTTTCTGACAGCGTTGCTGCTTCAAGAGAAAAAACTTGCAAAGATTGGAAAATTGATTTTAATGGCTCTTTGTTTACTCGGACTCTCAATGTACTGGATAATTCCAGCTTTGAGATTGTCTGCTGAAGTTAGTACGGATGTTGCATCGCTTCAAACGACTTCTTTTCTTAATACTTTATTTTTAACTTCTTCCAATTGGCCTACAAATCAATTTGGGCAAACAATTCCCGTTTATTTTTATTTTGTAATTATACCGATTCTTGTTTTTTTGCCGGTTTTTTTAATAAAAAACAAAAAGATAATTTTTCTTACTTTGTGTTTGATGGTTTTTGCTTTTCTTGCAAAAGGAGAGACTCCACCATTTAGTTTTTTTTATAGTTTTTTTGTAAATAATAAGTTTGGAAGTGTTTTTCGTGATTCTACAAAATTTTTTATTCCACTTCTGTTATTTGGATCCATTTTAATTGGTGTAGCTATCGAAGAGATATCTAGAAGAGTTAATAAATATTCGTTTCTTGTAAAAGCTTTGGGTTTCATAATTATTTTATTTTTGGTATGGCAGGTTGTAGTAGGGAAAATGAATGGTAGTTTGGGAAGAAACATAGATATTGGCGATTATGAAAAAATTTATAACACATTAGTTGCTCAAAATGATTTTTTTAGGGATGCTTGGTTTAATGAAATTTCACCGTTTTCGTTTTCGAATAACAATAATCAGGCTTTGTCTGCCTCTGATCTAGTGAACTTTAGACCATTTGCATCTATGAATAATGGTACTGGTGATAAATTTAATTTTATTAATAATCCGCTTTATCTCGATTTTTTTAGGCTTTTTGGAATTAAATATTTGGTTTTCAATGGCAATCCTAGATCTCGAAATTTAAGTGAAACAGAACAACAAGATTGGGATAGATTAAATAATTTGATTGCCGCCGATAAACGCTTAAAGAAATTAGATATTGGGACAAACATACCTGTTTACGAGAATGGTTCTACTCTTCCAAATAAGTTTTTGGTTAATCAAAGTTTTGTAGTAATTGGCGGGGATGATATTTATCAGAAACTTAGTTTAATTGATAAGGATTTTTCTGTTTCTAATGAAGGTTTCTTATTCCCTGAAGATGGTAAATTTGCAGTGAGCAGCTTAGAGAATGTCGCATCAAGTGCTGCTGTTATTATATTTAACAACAAGACAGTTGAAGATTTAAAAATGAGTTTCCTTTCAGATGATTTTATTCCGTCATCATCTTCTTATTATTCAACCTGGGCAATAAGAAAGGCTAGCGATTACTTAATGTGGAAATATGAATTTTTAGAAAACAATATTGACACCCATGAGTTTGACTATAATTTAGGTGTTGCATTTTCAACAGTAAAAAATGAAAAACTGAATTTTAGTCTTAAAGTACCTGCTGATGGAAGTTATTATTTGGCGATTAGGACGATGTCGGGAGTAGATTCTTCAGATTTGAAATTAACTTTTAACCACGATGAGGAACTGGTACATAGAAAAGAAAGTGGTGATTTCGAATGGCAAGAATATGGACCGATTCCACTTCGTACTGGGAGTTATTCACTGAATTTGCAAAATGAAGGCGGGTTTCAAGCAGTTAATACGATAGCCTTAATTTCCCAAGCTGAAATGGATAATGCAAGCAATTTAAGCGATAAATTATTGGGCAATTTCCAAAACTATAATATTGATAAAAGCAAAGATGTTTCCAGTTTGCAAAAAATATTAAATTTGGAGAAATCACAAAATTACAGTGGGGAGATTACTAAACCAGGTTGGATAATTTTTACTGATACATTTAATAATAATTGGTATTTACAAAATGGTAACGATGAACAAAGTGTACCAATGTATTCTGCTGTCAATGGTTTTTATGTTGATCAGAATTTTAAAGATTTTAAAATAACTTTTAGAGGTGATGAATATTTAAGATGGGGAATTTATTTTTCGATTTTAACTTTACTTTTAATTATTATAGTTTATTTGTTTATAATTTATATGCATGAGAGAAAAAATACTCGCGATAACTAGATCGGCAACTTTTCGTCATACAGGAATTGTTACGACAGCAACTGTAATAAATGGAATTTTGGGTTTTGTATTTTTTTGGTGGGTAGCTCGCGTTTTTGACGCGAAAACATTGGGTGAATTTAGCGTTGCTGTAACTGCTTCTGGACTTGTTACTGATATTGCAGTAGTGGGTACGGAAACTGGAACTGTAAATTTTGTAGGAAAATATATAAAAAAAGAAAAGGAAAAGGCTTTAAGATTTTTAAAGTTGGCGTTTGAGACAAAAATTGTTGTTTGTGTATTAGTAGTTGTTATTGGCTGGTTCTTGGTTCCTTTTTTTGCAATTTATTTTTTTAAAAACAGTTCGTTAATTTTACCTCTTAGACTGTCACTTTTTATTTCAGTAGGACTTTTATTATTCGGGTTTGCAACTAGCAGTTTGCAGGCGATTCAGAAATTTAATATCTGGGGTTTAGTTAACATCTCCTCTAATTTTACAAGACTCGTTTTTATGGCTATATTGTTAGCTACCGGTAGCTTTGCATTACAGTCGGGTTTAATTATTCAAACAGTTGCTCCGATAATATTTTTTATATCTTCGCTTTTGTTTTTGCCCAGGTTTTTGGGAGTTAAAAATGAAAATAAAGTTTTGCAAGAATTTTTCCATTATAATAAATGGGTTGCGTTATTTACTATTCTTGCTGCGGTAGCAAGTAGACTAGATATTTTTTTTGTTACTAGAATTTTAGGGCTTACTGCTGTTGGTATTTATTCAGTTGCAGTCACTTTATCTAGTATTATTCCTCAGCTTGTGGGTGCAATAGGAACAGTTGTTGCTCCAAAACTTGCAGGGCAAAACAATAAAACACAAGCGATTGAATATCTTAAAAAATTGCAGGTTTTTGTTGGTGTACTTTCTTTGTTGGGAATAGTTTCAGGGATTTTTGTTGGATATTTTTTTATAAGACATTTCTATAAACCAGAATATTTTGCAAGTTTTGTTCCCTTTATAGTTTTACTTGTTGCTCAAGTAGTTTTCCTTTTTTCTATTCCAGTGCACATGACCACAATTTATTATTTTTCATATCCAAAACTTTTTGTAACAATAAGTCTTGTGAATGTAATTGTTGTTACCATTTTTTGTTTAGTTTTAATACCAATTTTTGGTATAGCTGGAGCAGCGTTAGCTATCTTATTTGGGAGTATTTCCAATTTTATTATTCCTGCATTTTGGGTTTTTGGAAAATTTAAAAATGATTAGTATAAATACATTGGTTAAAAATGAAGAAAATTTTTTATGGTATAGTGTTGGTTCTGTTGTAAATTACGTTGATGAAATTTTGCTTTGGGACACAGGGAGTACCGATCAAACGCTAAAAATTATTGAGGAAATTATAAAAAGATATCCTCATAAAATTCATTTTAAGCAGATTGGTAGAGTGGACCCGGAAGAATATAGTGGTGTGCGTCAACAAATGCTAGACAACAGTATTGGAGATTGGGTTTTTATATTAGATGGGGATGAGGTTTGGTGGGATGAGAATATTAAAAAGATAAGCAGTTTTATTAATAGTAATAAAGTTTATGAGTCTGTGGTTGTAAAAACTTACAATTTGATTGGTGACATGTTTCATTTTCAGGAAGAGAATGCTGGAATGTATCGGTTTGGAAAAAGACGAGGGCATTTTGCACTTCGATTTATGAATAAAAATATTCCAGGACTGCACGTTGGAGATGTTTATGGTAAAGAAGGCTTTTTTGATGGTGATGGTTTACCGATACAAAATCGTGATGAGTCTAAAATAATGTTTTTTGATTTAGCGTACGTTCACGCTACACATCTTACAAGATCAACTAAAGATTTTGAAGTAATGCAGCGAGATAAAAAAAAGAAATATGAAAGAGGAATAGAATTTGCGGGGGATTTTTATTTTCCAGAGGTTTTTTTTAGAGAAAAACCTGAAATAGTTCCAAATAATTGGGAAAATACTCAATTGGGTTTCAAAGTAAAAGCGTATCTACAGACACCGCTTAAAAAAATTAAAAGACGAATATGAGTAATTACAAAAAATATCATCGCGATAAGACTTATGAAGAAAATGAAAGTCATTTTAAAAATATTTTCAAAACAAGGTTTGAGATAGCTAAAAAATATATAAAGAATGGAAAGGTTCTTGATATTGGTGCATCAACTGGAGCAATGCTTGATCTCTTTAGAGAAGATGGATTTGAAACTTGGGGAGTAGAACCATCTGAAAGCAATAAAATTGCAAAGAAAAAGGGACATAAAATAATAAATGAATATTTTGAAAAAACAAATTTGCCTAAAAATTATTTTGATTTAGTGATTATGAATCATACCTTAGAACATGTTAAAGATGCTGAAAAAGTAGTGGCGAAGATTTATAAGATTTTAAAACCTCGAGGGATTTTGTTGGTTGATGTTCCTAATGCGGGAGGGATTGCCTCAAAAATATTGCAAGATAAATGGCCATATAAACTACCAAAAGAGCATGTTAGCCAGTTTACAAAGAGGAGTTTACAAAAGCTATTTAAAAAAAATAATTTTGAAGTTATTCATTTTGAAAGCAGATCGGGAATTTTCGAGTTTAGTGATCCTTTTAAAGAAATTTGGGAAGCATTGACACAAAAAAAAAGAAGATTTTTTACAGATATCATAAATATCCCCTACGATATCTTCGTAACTTTTTTTGATGAGGGCGATAGTATGACAGTGGTGGGAAGGAAAAATTAATGAAGAAAGTTTGCTTTTATTTACTTTTAATTTTAGGGCTGCATTTGATTATTCTTAATTTATTGCAATTTACTGCTTGGCCTGAAATGATCAGTTTTCCTTATTTTCTTAATCATGGGTTTATAAATTATTCAGACATGGTGCATGCTTACCCGCCACTTTTAGTGGTATTACTTTCGGTTGTTTATAAAATATTTGGTTATAAATTGATTGCTTTGGAGATTTTTGGTTGGATTGGGTTTTTGGTTAATGATTTTCTAATATTTTTGATTTTAAAGAAATTAACCAAGAAAGAATATTTAGCAGTTTGCGGAGTTTTGGTCTATGTATTTTTACAGCCAATATTAGAAGGGAATATGGTTTGGCCAGATTTATTTATGAGCCCGTTTTTGCTGGGGGGATTTTTGTTATTTTTAAACAAAAGATTTTTTTTGACGGGATTAATTTTAGTGTTAGCAGTTTTAACAAAACAGACTGGAATTTTTTATTTAGGAATTGTCGGCTTTTGTTTATTGTTTAAAAAAGATGTGAAAAATATTTTTAAATATATATTTGGAATCACGATTATAATTTTACCGTTTTTATTTTCTTTAATAATGCAAACCTCTCTAAAAGATTTTATAAATTGGACGATAATTTACCCAAGTAAATATTGGACAAAGTTTCCCGGATATGTCCAACTTTTGCCGACAGCGCGAGAAGGTATTTTATTATTTATTTTAATTATCTCGATTTTGTTAATACTGACAAAATCTTTTAAACAAGTGAAACGAAAAAAAGAATTTTATTTACTTTCCTCATTTTTTCTTGCAGGAATAATTGGGTTTTATCCCAGGTTTTCCTTTTTTCATTTACAACCGGCAATTGCTTTTTTTGTTATTTTAATTATTTATTTGTCTTCAAAAATTAATTTTAATTATTATCTATTATTTTTAATTCCTATTTTGGTTTTGATTATTAATATTAGAAGTTTGCAATTTAGAGGGAGCAGATTTTGGAGTAGTGATGAAATATTGGCTAAAACGGTACAAAGAGATTCTCTGCAAAATAAGCCAATTTATTTATTAGGGTTAAATAGCGATATTTATGCTTTTTCAGATAGATTTCCAAATAAGCCCTGGCTTGATAATTTCGGGTGGTATTTAGAAATTCCAGGAGTTCAGGAAAGTGTTATTAAAAGCTTTAACACAAATAAACCGTCTGCGATTTTTTGGGCAGCGCCTCAAAATGGAAATTGGTATGATATAGGGACATATCAGCCAAAAATGATTACTGATTGGATAAAAGAGAATTATGTTTACACCAAAAATATTTCTGAAGGAGTTCAAGAATGGAAACTAAAAAAATAAAAGTTGCTTTTCTAAGTTTTTATAGTGGGAAAGTTTATCGTGGAGTTGAAACTTATGTGCATGAATTAGCAAATAGATTAATTGATTTGGATGTTGATGTAACCGTTTATCAGAATGGAGATAAATTGCCAAATTCGAAATATAAAGTAAATTCTTCAAAACTTAAAATTAATTGGAAAATACCGTTTAAAAATTTTTATTGGAATATTTTGTTAGGGAAACATGTGATAAGAGTTTTAAGAAATATAGATGCAGATATTATTGTTGCAACAAACGGCAGTACTCAAACTCTATTGGTTAAATTGTGGTGCTTAATAAACAATAAAAAAATTATTATACCTGGGCAGTCAGGTCCAGGTGGTGATGACAAGTTTAACTTAATTTGTTTTCCTAATTGTTTTATTGCACTTACAAACTGGCAGAAAGGTTGGGCAAAAAAAATTAATCCTTTTGTAAAAACTGAAGTGATTCCAAACGGAGTTGATTTAAAAAAGTTTAATAAAAATATTAAACCAATCCAAATTAATTTACCAAAACCAATTGTTTTAAATGTTGGAGCTTTAGTTGAAGAAAAAAGACAAGATTTAATTATAAAAGCTGTATCAAAAACAAATGCATCACTTTTAATTGTAGGGAAAGGAAATAAGGAAGAAGAACTGCGGAAGTTGGGCGATAAACTGCTTCCGGGAAGGTTTAAAATTGTAAGTTTTAGTCATGAAAAAATGCCAGAAGTTTATACTTCATGCGATTTATTTACATATCCAACAGTTTCTTGGGAATCTTTTGGTATTGTTATGGTTGAAGCAATGGCAAGCGGATTACCAGTTGTAGCTAATAATGATCCGATTAGACGAGAAATTGTTGGTAATGCTGGTTATTTTGTTGACCCAATTAATACGGAAGAATATGCGAAAGTTTTAGATCAGGGACTAAAAACAAAGTGGGGAAGCGCTCCAAGAAAACAAGCTGAAAAATTTAGTTGGGATGAGATTGCCAAGAAATATAAAGATATAATTGAAGAATTATGAGAGTAAGTGTAATTATTCCAGTTTACAACGAAGAAAAAGTAATTTTAGAATGCTTAAAGTCTTTAGATAAACAATTTGAAAAAGATTTTGAAGTAATTTTAGTTGACGATGGCAGCACTGATGATACATTAAAAATTATTTCTGAGTTTAAGTCTAAAAAATATAAAATTATCGTTTTGAAACAAAATCATGAAGGTCCGGCTATAGCTCGTAATCTTGGAGCAAAATATTCAAAAGGAAAGATTTTAGTTTTTGTTGATAGTGACATGACTTTCTCAGAAAACTTTTTAGGAGAACTTGTTGGCCCAATTAGGGAAGGAAAAACAAATGGAACTTTTAGTAAATTAGAATATGTCAAAAATAAAAATAATATTTGGGCAAAATGTTGGGGAATAAATCAAGGTTGGTTAGAAGGAATGAGGCATCCGAGAGATTATCCAGATCAGCAGAAAGTATTTCGGGCGATTTTAAAAAGCGAGTTTGAAAAAGTTAATGGATTTTCAAAAGGAGGGTATACCGATGATTACACTTTGAGCGATAAACTTGGTTATCAAGCAATAGCTGCAAAGGCAGTTTTTTATCATGAGAACCCTGATAATTTAAAAGAAGTTTTTGAGCAAGCAAAATGGTCCGCAAAAAGAAAATATAAGATGGGATTTATTGGAGAATTAATTGCAACATTGCGATCGTTTATATTGATTTCAATAATTGCTGGACTTCTAAAATGGTTTGATATTTTAGGTCTTTTTCTTATTTTTAAAAAAAATGAAATTGATGAACCAAAATATTCTTTTAAGAATTATTTTTACGATTTATTGAATAGATTTGTTTTAGCTATTGGATTTTTGGTTTTTAAAATAGTGTATGATTTTGGAATTTTTGTGGGAATTTTGGAGATGATGTTTACAGGAAAGACTGCAAAATGATAATTTTTATTTTACTTCTAGGACTTGGTTTAAGATTAATTTCTTTAAATCAATCTTTGTGGCTTGATGAAGCAACTTCTGTTTCCACTATTCATATGAGTTTATCCCAATTTTTTGGGAAATTTATTGTGGGAGATTTTCATCCGCCACTTTATTACTTAACTTTACGTGTATGGTCGATATTTTTTGGAACAACTGAAATTGGATTAAGAAGTTTATCTATTTTATTTGGAGTTTTAACGATTTATTTTGTTTATTTAATTGGAAAAGAATTGATTAACAAAGAGACGGGGATTGTTGGGTCTATTTTTGTAGCTACTTCAGGATTATCTATTTATTATTCGCAAGAAGCAAGAATGTATGCAATGAGTACATTTCTCGTAACATTTGCAATGTTTTCATTTGTGAAAATTTTAAAAACAGACAGGGTAGAGTATTGGATGAGTTTTGCGATAACTTTAGGATTAGTTGGAGCAACTGATTATCTCCCACTTTTAATTTTACCTGTATTTTTCGTAATTGGAATTTTAGGAAAGAAAAATATTAATTGGTTTAAGAAATTGATTACGTCGCACATTATATTGGGAGTTTTAGCCGCATTATGGTTACCGATATTTTTGAAACAATTACATTCGGGACTTTCAGTTGCAAACGGTTCCCCTGCCTGGGTAAATGTTTTAGGAACTTTTTCGGTAAAAAATATTTTATTGATACCTGTCAAATTTGGAATAGGGAGAATAAGTTTTGATAATAAGTTTGTTTATGCTGCCGTTGTTTTAACTGCCATTGCTATATTTGCTTATCTTTTTTATAAAGCAAGAAGGGACACTTTGATTTGGATGTGGTTAATTTTGCCAACAACAATGGCCCTTTTGATTAGTATTAAAATTCCAGTATTAAATTATTTCAGATTTTTGTTTGTATTGCCCGCTTTTTATTTAATTGCTGCAACTGGAGCAAACGCTTTGAAAAATAAATTTAGAGTAATTTTAGTTGTGTTGGTTTTGGCACTTAATTTAACGACAAGTTTTATTTATTTGAGTAATGTGAAATTTCAAAGAGAGGACTGGAGAGATTTTGCAAAATTTGTAGGTAATAGTCCGGTCCTTTTTGCAGCAAATTCGCAGAAAGAATCATTTTTGTACTATGATGCACATGCGAATATTATTAATTTGAAGCAAGCAAAAGATTATAAAGAAGTTTTTTTGATACGTTATTCTCAAGAAATTGTTGATCCAGCAGATTCTACTAGGGAAAATTTGGAGAATTTAGGATATCATAAGCTACAGGAATATGATTTTAATGGTGTGGTAGTTTGGAAATATGCGAGATCTAATTAAGAAATACCAAGATATATTTTTTTATTTACAGCTAACTAATAATCTTACTTATTGTAAAAGTGTTTTGGATGTGGGCTGTGGAAATGATTCGCCGATTAAAAATGTTAAGAAGACATTTAAGTCTGAAGGAGTCGATGTTTTTGCACCTGCAATTGCCGAAAGTAAACGCAAGAAGATTCATGATTCATATAAAAAGGCTGACCTTAATAATCTTGGCAAATACTATAAAGACAATAGTTTTGATGCAACCGTGGCACTTGATGTTGTTGAACATTTTACCAAGAAAAAAGCTTTAAAACTGATTGCTTCCATGGAAAAAATAGCAGCAAAAAAAATAATTATTTTGACACCAAATGGATTTGTAAAACAAGGTGAGTATGGTGACAATCCATATCAAAGACATTTCAGTGGCTGGACTAAAGAAGAATTTGAACGAATGGGCTATAAAGTGTATGGACTGCGTGGCCCAAAATGCATTCGTGGAGAATATGCGACGATAAAATATAAGCCTTGGATTTTATGGGGATTAATTGTGTTTTTGACAGAGCCCCTGTTTTATTTCTGGCCGCAGGCAAGCTTTGATCTATTTGCTGTAAAGGAGAAATAATGCGTATTGGAATTGATATTTCACAAATAATTTATGGAACTGGAGTCTCCTATTACACACGAGAACTCCTTGTGAATCTTTATAAAATTGACAAAGAAGATCAGTTCATAACCTTTGGAGGGACACTGCGCAGGAAAGAAGAACTTAAACAGTGGACTTCAAATGTTTTGTCGCTCTCCCCGACCCTGGCTGATTTACTTTGGAATAGATTACATGTTATTGATCCGCAAAAACTTGTTGGAAACTTTGACATACTTCACAGCTCTGATTGGACTCAACCTCCAACAAAAGCTTTGAAAGTAACTACAGTACATGATCTGGTGGCTATAAAATTTCCAAATGAAACTCCAAGAAAAATTATCGATGTTCACAAAAGAAGGCTTTATTGGGTTTTAAAAGAGGTTGATAGAATTATTGTTCCTACCAATCAAACTAAAATAGATTTGATGGAAATAGGGGCAAATGCAGAAAAAATAAAAGTAATTTATGAGGGAGTTGGTGAAAACTTTATACGAAGGAGTGAAAAAGAGATTGAATCCGTGAAAATAAAATATCAAATTCATGAGGATTATATTTTGACTGTAGGAGTAGGCAAAAGAAAAAATAGTACTAGGTTGATTGAAGCGTTTGAAAAAACTAAAAATAAACACAAATTGGTAATTGTTGGAGGGGGTAAAAAAATGGATATTGATAATCGAGGAATTATTCATACCGGATATTTGAGCGAGGATGATCTTATCTGTCTTTATAGCGGGGCCAAGGCCCTGGTTTACCCTTCGTTATATGAAGGTTTTGGACTGCCGATTTTACAAGCTATGGCATGTGGAGTTCCTGTTGTTACATCAGATATTGGAGCAATGAAAGAAATTGCTGGAACCAGCGCCATTTTGGTGGATCCGCTGGATATTAATTCTATAAGAGACGGGATTGAAAAAGCCGTAGTTAATCAAAAAACCTTAAGTAAAAAAGGTTATAAGCGAGTTAAAGATTTTAGCTGGGAAAAGTGTGCAAAAGAGACTTTAGAGGTTTACCGAGGTATAATATCTCATGATTATCGGCATTGACGGGAACGAAGCAAACATAAAAAATCGGGTTGGAGTCAATAAATATGCCTATGAAGTGATTAAAGGTATATACAATTTACTTCCTAAGAATGAAGATCTTATAGTTGTTGTATATTTGAAAGATAGACCGTTTAGCGATATGCCGAAAGAGAGCAAGAACTTTAAATATAAAGTTTTGTCATCTAGAAAAATGTGGATTTTAACTCGATTAACTCCATATTTGCTCAAGAATTCCGATAGACTTGATGTTTTTTTCTCACCAAATCATTATTTACCGCCTTTAATTCCAATCCCAAGCGTTTGTTCAGTTATGGACCTTGGTTTCTTCGAATTTTCGGCACAATTTACTAAATATGATTTTTGGCAGTTGAAGTACTGGACTGCCATTTCAGTAAATAGATCAAAATATGTACTGACTATATCAGAAGCTAGCAAAAAAGATATTATAAAGTATTATAAAAAACCAAGTGAAGGTATTGTGGTTACTTATCCTGGAGTTGATGATTTGACAAAAACTCAGATAAGTGATGCAAAAATTGCCAATATTAAAGGCAAATATTCTATAGTTAATGATTATATTTTGTATTTAGGAACTCTTAAACCATCAAAAAATATAGAAAGCCTGATAACGGCATTTTCTGAAATAAAAAATGATAATTTACAACTTGTTATTGCAGGCAAAAAAGGATGGCTTTATGAAAGTATATTTTCTTTGGTAAAAAACTTGAATTTGGAGAGAAAAGTAGTGTTTACAGACTTTATTGATGAAAAAGATAAGTTTGCTTTAATTAAAGGTGCAAAAATGTTTGTGTTACCTTCTTTTTGGGAGGGATTTGGTCTTGATATTTTGACTGCTTTCTCTCTTAATGTGCCGGTTGTAGCAAGCAATGTCGGAAGCTTGCCTGAGGTTGTTGGGAATGCTGGGTTTTTGATTAATCCAAACAATATTAATTCTATAGCAAATGGTATGGAAAAAGTTCTAAAGATGACTAAAAAAGAATATAATAATTTGATAGAGAAGGAAAAAGTGCAGCTTGGTAAATTTTCATGGATAAATATGAGCAAAAAAACAATTGAAGTTTTGAGAAAGGCGGCTAACTAATAAAATGTTTCAAGATAAAGATGGAAACAAATTGTCTTCAAATGAGGCTATGAAAAAAATAATTAATAGAGTGAAAAATTATTTTTGGGATTTTGAGTTAATGATTCTAAGGTGGACAGGACATATACCAATTCATATAGTTCGCAATTTTATCTACCAGATTTTTGGTGTAGAGATTGGAGCCGGATCTAAAATTCATATGCATGCCAAGTTTTTTGATCAACGAGGAATCAAAATTGGCGTAGATACTATTATTGGAGACGGGGCTTTTATGGATGGGAGAGCTGGACTTATTATTGGAAGTCATGTTGACGTTGCAAGTGAAGTAATGTTTTATACATCAGAACATGATTTGGAGAGTGAAACTTTTAAAGCTCGTGAAGAATCTGTGAAAATTGGAGATTATGTTTTCATAGGGCCAAGAGCAATAATTTTGCCAGGAGTAACTGTAGGAAAAGGGGCTGTTGTTGCAGCTGGGGCTGTTGTAACTAGAGATATTCCAGATTTTGCAATTGTCGGAGGAATTCCAGCAAAGATTATCGGAGAACGAAAAACACACGATCTTCATTATAAACTTGGAAGGGCAAGACTTTTTCAATGAGAATTACCTTAAAGAAAGTTTTGTATGCATTATTAATTGTTTTTGGGTTATTGTTTTTTGCATATTTGCTTTTACCAACTCCTTTTAAAGATTTTCCAACTCCTCCGCCAGGATCGGTTCAATCAATGGAAGATGCTGATGTAGAGACACCTTTGAGGCGCGCTTATTTTACAAATTATACACGGGAGGAAGTAATTGCTCACTACAAAAATCAATTTAAATATAGACCTTTTACTTTGGAATTAAATTATCCTCCTGAGGATGCACAAACACTTATTCGAGACCAAACGAGAAGTTATTATCTTGAAGAATTGGCACATCCTTTTCGGGAATCTGTTTATATAAACGGTTTTATTGCAACAAAACCACAGGATGATATTTGGTATAAGGGTGTGCATTATCAGGAAAAAATTACTATTAAATATGTGCCAACAAGTATTGCTTTAAGAATTGTTTTTGGAGGTCTCACACTTTTGCTTATGGCTTGGATGATTCATGAATATGCCTGATCTATCTACGAAGACGAAGTATTCCGCAGACAAATTTGATTTGTCTATTATTATTGTAAATTTTCATACTGAAGAATTAACGTTAGATTGTATTGATTCTGTTATTAAGAATACCAGGGGAATTAAATACGAAATTATTTTGGTTGATAGTGAGACAACTGGAAAAATAAAGATTTCAAAAAATTTTAAACTAATTAAAAGCAAAACTAATTTAGGGTTTACTGGAGGAAATAATTTGGGAATGAAAGACGCTAAAGGGAAATATATATTGCTTCTTAATTCAGATACCCTAATTCATGATAATGTCTTGGGAGAAATGGTTTTGTGGATGAACGGAAATCCAAAAATTGGAATTTCAACATGTGCTTTGAAAAACAAAAACGGAAGTTTGCAAACAACTGGTGGATATTTTCCAACTTTACTTAGAGTTTTTTCCTGGATGATAATACAGGATTTACCTTTTGTTGATAATTTTATAAAACCATTTCATCCAAAAATAAATTTTTATAATGGAGAAAAGGAACTTGATTGGGTAACTGGTGCATTTTTACTTACTAGAAAGGAAATTGTTGATGAAGTTGGTTCTTTAGATGAAAAATATTTTATGTATGTTGAGGATGTGGATTTTTGTTATCGAGTGAAACAAAAAGGCTTCCAAATTATCTATAATCCAAAATGGTCAATAACTCATTTTGGGGGAGCAAGCAGTGTAAAAGCATTTCCTCTTATTTCTGAAATGAAAAATATTAAAAAGTTTTATGAAAAATTTTACCCAAGCTGGCAACAACTGCCTCTTAAAATTTTGCTAAAATTAGGATGCCTTTGGAGATTATTTTTAATAAGCCCAAAAATATATGCAAAAGCTTTTATTGAAATTTAAAATTGATACATTGTTAAAATACGGGATCGCTGCAATTTTGATTGCAGTCCCGCTTTATCCAAAATTTCCTTTTATAAATGTCCCTGGAATTTATGTTTCAATTCGCATTGAAGACTTCCTGATTTTAGTTGTTACTGTGCTTTGGTTTTTAAAAACCTTACCCAATCTTTTTTCTTTATACAAAAATCCAGTTGTAAGAGCAATTATTTTATTTTTGGCTACAGGATTTTTGGCAACACTTCTTGGCGTTGTATTTTTAAACACCGCAACTGCTTTGGTTGGATTTTTAGAATGGGCGAGAAGAGTTGAATACTTGCTTGGCTTTTTTATTGCATTTACAACTTTAAAATCAATAAAAGATTTGGAATTTTATATGAAATGTATTGGAATAGTTTTGGCAATTGTTTTTGTTGTTGGCCTTGCTCAAAAATATTTTAATTTCCCAGTTATTACTACACAAAACAGTGAATATTCAAAAGGAATTGCTTTAAGATATGTTCCTGGTACACAACTTGTTTCAACTTTTGCAGGGCACTATGACTTGGCAAGTTATATTTTAATTACAAGCCCGATACTTCTTGGAATATTTTTTGTAGTTAAGAAAAATTGGCAGAAGATAATTGTGTTTTTGCTTATTGCAACTTCTTTTTGGCTCATGATAAATGCGGCAAGCAGAATTACAGCTGTTGCTTATGTACTTGCGATGTCGATCACTTTAGTGGTGCTTCGAAAAACTAAATATATATTAATAATAGTTGTTGCGACAATTGTTTTTGCATTTGCCACAAGCAATTTGTTTGATAGGTATTTAAATATTTTTAACGCAATAAAAGATAGACTTAGTGATTTAATAATTAGACCTGTTTATGCACAAGGAGAAGTTTTAAGCGCGCAAGCGCCAGTACAGGACTTATCAACCTCTATAAGGCTAAATGTTGAATGGCCTCGTGCTATTCGAGCTTTTTTGAAAGATCCGCTTTTGGGAACAGGATATGCATCTGCAACTCTTGCAACTGATAATGATTATTTGCGTGCGCTTGCGGAAACAGGAGCACTTGGGGCAATAACTTTTTTTGTTGTTTTTTTTAGAATTACAAAAGATTTAATTATGAAATCCTGGCCAAAGGGAATTCTAAGCAAAAAGCAAATCAACTTCCGAACTGCATATTTGGCTGGAGTAATTGGTATAATTCCTGCAGTTTTACTAAACGCAGTTTTTATTGATATTTTTGAAGCGAGTAAATTTGCGATTCCGTTTTGGTTTTTGATTGGATTTGCGATGGCAATTTTATACAATGCGAAAAACTTTGAATAAATTATTAAAAATTGGCGATTCGAGAATAATTGAAGTAGCGTGTTTACTTCTTATTCTTATTGGAGCATTTGGAGTAAGACTTTATAAAATAGACAATCCTCTTGATGATTGGCACTCATGGAGACAAGCTGACACGGTTTCTGTTTCTCAGGTTTATGTAGATCAGGGGATAAATTTATTAAAACCCAGATATTATGATATTTCATCGACACAAACAGGTTATTTTAATCCACAAGGATTAAGGTTTGTAGAATTTCCAATTTATAACTTAATAAATGTTGTTTTATTTGAAACACTGCATCACTTTTCTTTGGAAGTTTGGGCGAGACTTATTTCCGTAGTTAGCGCGGTTGGATCCAGTTTTTTTATTTATTTAATCGGAAAAAGATTTTTGGGAAAACTGGGAGGACTTGCATCGGCATTTTTTTATGCATTTATTCCATATAATATTTATTTCACTCGCGTAATTTTGCCCGAGCCGATGGCGGTTTTTGTAACACTTGCTTCACTCTGGTTTTTCATGATCTTCTTAGATCACAAGAAAAATTATTTATTTTTCTTATTGTTGTCTGCGATATTTTTAGCAATTGGAATGCTTTTGAAACCGTTTGTTGCATTTTACTTTCCGGTTTATTTGTATTTATTAATTAAAAAACATGGACTGAAAGTTTTTTGGACAAATGTTTGGATTTATATTTATCTGGCATTAGCGTTAGTTCCATTTTTTCTTTGGAGAGCCTGGATGGATAGCGGTACCAATTTTATAGGAATTCCCTTTTTCGTCTGGCTATTAAACGGAAATGGAATTCGTTTTAGACCTGCATGGTTCCGGTGGATTTTTGGAACAAGATTAGGAGATTTAATTTTGGGAGTTTGGGGATTGCCGCTTTTCGCCTTCGGCGTCCTGAAGCGCAAAAATTTGCCAATAATTTTGATGGCGACTGGAATGCTTCTTTATGTTGCTGTTGTAGCCGATGGGAATGTGCAGCATGATTATTACCAAACGCAAACTATTCCAGCAATTTGTTTGATGCTTGCTTCAGGAATTGTGTTTTTGTTTGAACAGAAATTTAACAAATTAGTTGTTGCTGGATTTGTTGGATTTTGTACTTTGATGATGCTAGGGATGGGATGGTTTGGAATTTCTGGAGATTATCAAATTAACCATTATGAAATTATTGTTGCAGGGATGGAAGCAAATAAAATTTTGCCCAAAAATGCAAAAGTAATTGCTCCATATAACGGAGACACGACTTTTCTTTATCAGACAAAAAGATTTGGTTGGCCAGTAGTTGACGATGATATTAAAAATATGATTAAAGACGGGGCAGACTATTATATAAGCGTAAATTACGATAATGATACAAATAATTTGTTGAAGCAATATAAAGCAATTGAGCAAAATCCAACTTTTGTGATTATTGATTTACATCAACTAATACAGAGAAATAAATAATTGTTATTTTTTACTTCTGAAGTTTCTTTATACGTTCTTGTTGATCTAAAACACGTACTGCTGCTAATCTATGTTCTACTTCTAATCCTTTTAATTTCGACTCATACATAAATAACGCAATATAGTGTGCTTCAAGCGGTATTTCTGATAACATTTGTTCCATTTGGTTTATGGACTCGGACATTGTAGTTATTTCATTTGCTGGTTTTTGATTAATAATTGCATAATCTCTATTTGCCTTTGCCTTTTGTAAACTTTCTAAAGATTGATATGTGTGTATACCAAGCATAATTTTACGTTCTCTTTCTGCTTTTTCTTGATCGTTTTTGTTTGAGTAAGAGTTTAATAACTCCTCGTGATATTGTAGAGGATAACTTAATACAGCAGCCAGTGCTTCATCAAAGTCGCGACCTGATGGTTCGATTGGTCTTGTTCGATGATTTTTTTGTGCAGCAGCTAAATCATCGGGATAAGAAGCTTTTTCATCTTGAAGTCTCCATAAATGTTCTGCATGTCTTCGGAGGTATTCTTGTGCCATATTTCATATTATAAGACACTTTTTGTAATTGTCAATTTGATATACTTAAGTTAATGAAGATATTAATGCTAGTGCCGTTTTTGCCCAATACTGAAACTTCAGGTGGGCAGACGAGATGGTATAACATTGTAAAATTTTTAAGTGAAAAACATGAGATTACTTTATTTTCTTTAATAAAAGATGAAAGTGAGCGCAAATATATTCCTGAACTTCTTAAGTATTGTAAAAAAGTGGAAGTATTTTCTCGCCCAAAATCTCCTTGGACTTTTCGCAATTTATTTTTAAGTATTTTTTCTCCATTTCCGCTTCTTTTAATTCGTAATTTCTCATTTGCTGAAAGATCAGCTGTTGCAAAAGAACTTCAAGATGGAAATTATGATTTGATTCATGCTGAAGCTTTTTATGTTATGCCGCATATTCCTAAAACTTCAACTCCTTCAATTCAAGTTGAGCAAACAATTTGGCATAAAGTATACGAGCATCATGTAAAAACGGAAGTAAACTCACTACTCAGGCCGTTTTTTATGATTGATGTTTACAAGTTAAAATTTTGGGAAATATATTTTTGGAAAAAGGCTACGAAACTTTTAACAGTTTCGCCTGATGATAAAATAATTATGGAAAAATTAATTCCTGGAACAATAGTTGATGTCATTCCAAACGGAGTTGATGCAAAATATTACTCAGACAAAAAAGTGGAGAAAAAAATTCCTCAAAGAGTGATGTACGGCGTTACTAACTTTGAATGGTTGCAAAACCGTGAAGCTGCTGAGACATTAATAAATAATGTCTGGCCAAAAATACATGAAAAATATGATAATGCGAAACTTTGGATTGTTGGGAGATTGATTCCCAAGTCAATTTCTGAAAATAGTGACATTGAAGTTACGGAATCAATTCCTGATGCAAGGGACGCTTATTTATCTGCGAGCATTATGGTTGCTCCAATTCGGGGAAGCGGGGGAACACGACTTAAAATATTAGAGGCAATGGCTGCCGGGTTGCCGGTTGTATCAACAAGTATTGGAGTGGCAGGGCTTAACTTAATAAATAATAAACATGCGATAATAGTTGATAGCAACGAAGGACTTGCAAAAGAAGCGGTAAGATTACTTAACGATAAAAATTTAAGAAATAAAATTGGAAAAGCTGGACAAGAATTTGTACGCAAAAATTATGACTGGAAATCTATAGTAAAATTACATGAGCCAATCTATGCAGAAATTGTCAATCGTCATTCTTAATTTTAATACAAAAGAATTAACTCAAAAGTGTGTTGATTCTATTATCGGAAACACTAAGGGAATTAGTTATGAAATTGTTGTTGTAGATAATGGTAGTGATGAAAAAATTCCTAAATCCAAAAATTACAAATTGATTGAAAGCAATATTAATTTGGGATTTGCTGGAGGAAATAACCTTGCAAGGAATTATGTGAAAGGTGAATATGTTTTGTTTTTAAATTCTGACACAGAAGTTTACAAAGATAGCATAAGTGAGTGTTTAAAATATTTTGAATTACATGACGAAATTGGAGCGCTTACCTGTAAAACTGTTTTACCAAACGGAAAACCTGACCGTGATGCAAGGAGAAGTTTCCCGACGCCATTTGTTGCACTTACACATTTCAGTGGTTTAGACAAAGTTTTTCCAAAATCTAAAATCTTTGCAAAATACTGGTATGGATATAAATCTCCTGATGAAATTCAGGAAGTTGATGCAATTCAAGGAGCATTCTTTTTAGTAAAAAAAGAAACTTTGGACAAAGTTGATTGGTTTAGCGAGGAATATTTTTTAGATGGAGAGGATATTGATTTAAGTTTTAAAATTAAATCTTTAGGGAAAGAAATAATTTATTATCCAAAAGTTTCAATACTTCATATTAAAAAAGCTTCTAAGAAAAAAAGATCTTTAAAATCAAAAATGGCTGGCGTAAATTCTATGGAGATTTTTTATAAAAAGTTTTTATGGCAAAGATATGATTTAATTTTAAATTTAATTGTAGTTTTTGCTATTTATTTACTCAAAACTTTGAGATTTGGAAAAGCAATAATTGGAAGATGATATGAGAATTCTAATAGATGCTAGATTTTACGGACTTGAAAATGCAGGACTTGGAAGATATACAATTAATTTATTAGAGCAGTTACAAAGATTAGACAAAACAAATCAATACATTATTTTACTTCGAAAAAAATATTTTGATAATTTAAATTTTAATAAAAATTTTGAAAAAGTAATTGTAGATATTCCCCATTATTCATTAAAAGAACACTTGGAATTATCAAAAATTATTGAAAAACAAAATCCGGATTTGGTCCATTTTTTGCATTTTAATGCGCCACTTAATTTTAATGGGAAATTTATTGTGACGATTCATGATATGACTATGCATTCTCAAAAAACTAATGCCAGTAATTTATCCTTGCCAAAATATTTTGTAAAACATTTTATTTATAAAAAAGTTTTTAATCATGCAATTAAATCCTCTGAAAAAATAATTGTCCCAAGTGAGTTTGTAAAAGATGAATTAATTAAGAATTTTAAAATTGAGAAAACGAAAGTGAAAGTTATTTATGAAGGTATTTCACAATTAAGCTCACACAAAAATTTTGAAAATCTTCGGATCTCGACTTCGTCGCCAGATTTATCAAAATTTTCTTCCGTTCGCTTAGATAAACTTTATTTTTTATATGTTGGGAATGTGTATCCTCACAAAAATTTGGAAATTGCGATAAAAGCTTTTGCCAATATGAAAATTAATTTTATTATTGTTACAAAGAAAAATAATTTCAGGGTAAGACTTGAAAAATTAGTGGATAAATTAAATGCTCAAAAATATATTTTATTTTTAGAGAATATGACAGATGAAAATTTAAAAGAATTGTATGAAAAATCTGTTGGATTTATTTACCCAAGTTTGTCAGAAGGGTTCGGACTTCAAGGGCTAGAAGCGATGAACGTTGGAACTATTTTGCTATGTTCGTCGATTCCTGTTTTTAGAGAAATTTACGGAAATCATGCAGTTTATTTTGATCCTGTTGATCAGAAATCAATCGAGAATGCAATAGAGCAAACAATGAAATTAACAAAACAAAACGCAGAAAAAATGATAAGAGAAAACAAAAAGTTTATAACGAGATATTCCTGGGAAAAGATGGCAAAGGAAACTTTGGAAGTTTACGAACAGTATGATAATTAAATGTAGGTTAATTTTAAATTTGGAACGCTACTTGGTATAAAAATGTTTGCTGCTTTTTGTGCCAGGAATTTTTCTAAAGGAAGTGTTCCGTATAAAAGTGACGAATCATCGGCATTTGGTACTGCAATTGAAGTTTGCATGTAATCTGCAAATCTTTGCTGAATTATTTTTTTTCGAGAGGGATCGATTACAATAGTTGGAATTTCATTTAGATCAATATCACAAAGAGTAACATGATAGCTGAATCCTCTTGGACACTCTCTGCAAAAAGATTTTTTAAACTCGGCTTTGTTATAAAGTCTAAAATTTCCAGATCCGCTAATTAATACTAATATATAGCTTGGTAATTGTAGATCTGGATTTTTTATAAAATTTAAAATGTTTTGTTCGCACGACATAGGAATATTATAGTATAGTATGGCTTCTAGATGAAAATTGCTGTTGTTTATGATCGAGTAAATAAATTTGGAGGAGCGGAGAGAGTTTTGCTTGCTCTTCATGAAATTTTTCCAAAAGCACCTCTTTATACGTCGCTATATTCGCCTGATGGCGCTAAATGGGCGGAAATTTTTCCTGAAATTAAAACTAGTTTTTTAAATAAAATAAAATTTTTAAGAGACAAACACGAGTTTCTTGCACCGATTATGCCATTTGTTTTTGAAAGATTTGATTTTAGCGAATATGATTTAGTAATTTCAGTTACAAGTGAATTTGCAAAGAATGTTACGGCAAAAAAACATATTTGTTATTGTTTGACGCCGACTCGATATTTATGGAGCCATTATGAAGAGTATTTTGGAAATCAAACTGTTCGTGAATTATTAAAACCTTTAATTTTATTTTTAAAAGATAAGGACTTGGAAGCTGCAAAAAAGCCGAAAGAAATAATTGCAATTTCAACTGAGGTACAAAAAAGAATTAAGAAATATTATAAAAGAGAAGCAAGAATTATTTTTCCGCCTGTAAATATTTATAAATATAATTATAAAAGTAAAAGTGAATATTATCTTGTAGTAAGTAGATTGGTGAAATATAAGAAAGTGGATTTGGTTATTGAAGCATTTAATGAAATTAATAAACCTTTAATAATAATTGGAGTTGGACACGAAGAAAAAAGATTAAAAAAACTTGCAAAGAAAAATATTTTTTTTGCAGGGCAAGTTGATGATAAGGAACTTGCAAAATATTATAAAAATGCAAAAGGATTTATTTTTCCACAGGAGGAGGATTTTGGAATTACAGCAGTTGAAGCGCAAAGTTTTGGTGTTCCAATTATTGCATATAAAAAAGGAGGAAGTTTGGATACTGTAAATAATAAAACTGGAATTTTTTTTGAAAAACAAACTAAAGAAGAATTAATAGAAGCTGTAAGAAAATTTGAAAAGAAGAAATTTAACAAGAGAGTTATCCAAAGGAATTCTAAAAGATTTTCTAAAAAAAGATTTAAACAAGAGTTTTTGCAATTTGTGAAAGCCGTGTGATATCTTAAGTTATGAAGGTTGTTATTTTTTGTGGAGGCTATGGAACACGAATGTGGCCTGTTTCACGTAAAACTTCTCCAAAACAATTTTTTCCTTTAATTGGCGGAAAATCTTTTTATCAGATAACAGTTGAACGATTTAAAAAAAGATTTAAAGCAGAAGATATTTTTGTTTCTACTGAGAGATCGTATGTTGATTTCGCTCGGGAGCAAGCTCCTGAAATCCCATTGGAAAATATTATTGGTGAGCCGGAAAGAAGGGATAATTTGGGAGCGATTGGGCTTGCGACCGCAATTATTCATAAAAAATTTCCCAATGAGGTTGTATTTTTATCCTGGTGTGATCACGTAATTACAAAGGAAGATTTGTTTTTGGATGCAGTTATAGCTGCTGGAGAATATGCAACTGAAACTGGGAAACCTGTATCGATCGATCAAGAACCGACTTTTCCAAGTACAAATAACGGATGGGTGAAATATGGAGCGACAATTGATGAATATAAAAAATATAGAATTGCAGAAATTGAAAAACATATTGAAAAACCAGATCTTGCTACAGCTAAGAAATTTTTTACCGGCAAAAATTATTTAATTCATACTGGATATGAAGTTTGGAGAACTGATACATTACTTGGTTATTACGAAAAGTATCAACCTGAAGTATATAAGGGTTTAATGAAAATAGTTGATAGTATGGATACAAAAATGTGGGAGACGGAGCTTTACAGGGAATATCATAAATTTGAAAAAGTCTCGATTGATTACGGACTTTTTGAAAAAATACCAAGCAATCAAAGAGTCACAATTCCACTTGATTTTGGATGGCTCGACTCTGGAACATGGCAACTTTTTTATGAATCGTTTAGATCTGTCGAGAAACCAAATGTTATTGAAGGAGCCGATACAGAATTTATAGATTCAAACGATAATTTAATAATTGGGAAGCCTGGAAAAGAAATTGCAGTAATTGGCTTATCAAATGTTGCAGTTATTGATACTGATGATGGGCTTTTGGTTGCCGACCTTAGCGCAACGCCTAAAGTTAAAGAATTGTTTACAAAACTGGAAAAAGAAAAACCTCAATACGTGGAATAAATTTAAATGTATTATTTTTTTAAGCGAACAATTGATATTTTCCTCTCAGTAATTTTGCTAGTTCTTTTTTCTCCAGTCATTTTGGTTACAGCAATTGCTATAAAATTAACATCTCCTGGACCAGTTTTTGCAGATACACCAAAAAGAGTTGGAAAGAACGAAAAACTATTTTATCCTTATAAATTTAGATCAATGATTATGAATGCTCATAATTTATTAAAGACGGACCCAAAATTTAAAGAATTATATGAGGAATATAAAAAAAGTAGTTATAAACTTCATAATGATCCAAGATGGACTCCGATTGGCGGATTTATACGTAAACATTCTGTTGATGAAATTCCACAATTAATAAATGTATTAAAAGGAGAAATGAGTATTGTTGGGCCAAGACCTTATTATCCTGAGGAGCTTAAGGAGCAGTTTGAGAAGTATCCCGAGGAAAAAAAGTATTTACCGGATGTTTTATCAGTAAAACCCGGGATAACTGGATATTGGCAAATAAATGGAAGGAGTGCTGTGAACTTTGATAAAAGGATTGCAATGGATGCATATTATGCAGAAAAAAAATCAATTATGCTTGATATACAGATTTTATTGAAAACTCCTTGGGCTATGATTTCTGGGAAAGGTGCTTCGTGATACAATTAATTTGTATTTATAAGCAAAGCTTGTAATTGATTACAATTATGGACGAAAAAAAAATAGATATTCCAGAAATAAAATTGCCAGAAACTCCAGATACAGGTTTCAGTGAAGTTTCAGCTGCCGTACCTCAGAATATAAAAAACGAGCAGGGTTTTGTGGAGATTCCAAATTTGAAATTTAAAAATAACAAAAAAAAGAAAATAATCATTAGAGTTGCTGCTGTTGTTTTGGCAATTTTTGTTTTTTTGATTCTTGCAACGCTGATTCCAGGAATTACAGTTTATAAAAAAGCTAAAGTTTTGGTTGCTGATTCACAAACCATGAAAGCAGATTTCTCAAAGCAGGATATAAATTTGGTGCAGACAGATGTTGGAAAATTTAAAACTGACTTAACTTCGTTTCAATCTTCATATAACTTATTGTCCTGGATGAAGTTTATGCCATTTTTGAGCGGATATTGGAATGATGGAAACCATGCAATAAACGGGGCGCAGCATGCTATTAATGCTGGAGAAATTGGAATTGAAACTGCAAAGCCTTATGCAGATATTATTGGTTTTGCTCCAGGGGGAACAAAAGCGACAAATGCTGAAGAAAACGCAAACGACAGGATACAATTTTTAGTTAGCACGATAAAAGATATTTTGCCAAAAGTTGACCAGGTTTCAAAAGAGGCAGATGCAGCAAAGAGCGAATTTGATCAAATAGATCCAAATCGTTATCCAACTGCTTTTGCTGGAAAACCTATTCGGGAAGATTTAACAAAAGGAATTGATTTAATTGATGAAGCTGCAGGGCTTGTTGCCAATAGCAAACCATTATTGCAATCAGCTCCTTATATGATGGGAATTGATTCACCGCGAACTTATTTAGTTTTATTCCAAAACGATAAAGAGCTTCGACCAACTGGCGGATTTATAACTGGATATTCAATCATGACAGTTGATAAAGGAAAAGTAAGCAATGTTACAAGTAATGATATTTATAATTTGGATAATATATATACACCAACTATTAAAGCGCCACAACCAATCATTCAATTTATAAAAGGTCCTTATGTAATAAATCCAAATCTTCGTCTTCGTGATATGAATTTTGATCCTGATTTTAAAGATTCGATGACGACTTTTGTCGCTGAAGCGCAAAAAGCCGGAATTCCGAAAATCGATGGGGTGATTGCTGTTGATACACAAGTTTTGGTTAACATCTTGAATGTTATTGGGACTGTTGGAGTTCCTGGATATGGGAATTTTGGCACACAGATTAATCCTAAATGTAATTGCCCTGATGTTGTTTATCAACTTGAAGATTTTGCCGATGTCGAAGGAAGCGTTGTCTGGGACCAAAACGATCCGACAAAAATTATTTATGCTCCAGCCAACTATTATAATCGAAAAGCAATTATTGGGCCGTTGATGAATTCTGTTCTTAAAAATTCGCTGGGGCAGCCAAAAGAAAAAATCCCCGCACTTTTCCAGGCGGCATGGAATTCTCTGACGCAAAAAGATGTTTTGTTTTATATGCTTGATGCAAATGCACAACAAGGCGTTGAATCGTTTAATATTGCAGGACGCGTTAGTGATACTCCTGCCAATGATGATTACCTTTTTGTGGATGATGCAAATTTAGGAGGACGTAAATCTAATTTGTATGTCACAAATGAAGTTGAGAGCGATGCTTCAATTGGGCTTGATGGCAGCATTACAAAAACTGTAACTTTGACTTATAAAAATTCTCAAGGCTATGATGGATGGCTCAATAGCGTTTTACCTTCATGGCTTCGTATTTATGTACCAAAAGGAAGTACATTAATTTCGATTGATGGTCTTGATAATAAACAGGCGCCATATGAAGATTTGGGAAAAACCGTTTTTGCCGGAAGCTATTCATTAAGGCCGCTTGGAGTTGTAACTATTACAGTAAAATACAAACTACCATTTAAAGCTGCAAATGGGCAATATAATTTGTTTGTACAAAAGCAGTCCGGTGTCGAGTCTATAATGGAAACTGTAAAAGTCGGGAGACAAGAACAAGATACTTTCTTGAAATCTGACCAGGAGTTTAAATTTAAGATATAATGATTCTTGTATGGAAAGTGCTGTATCTGTTGAAACAGTAGCGACTAATGCGTCTTCTCAAGTTGAAAAATTATTAAAGACAGAGGCTGATTTTTTAGGAACAAAGCCTATGGGTTTTGATGCTAGAAGATACGGTGAATTAAACGCTAGATTAGAAAGCGCACAGTTACAGAGAAATCAAACTTATCAAGCTGATTTACTAGATAGAAAAAACAACCCGAATCGTTTAAAAGCTAGTCTAGGTAATACACAATATTCAAAACGACTTAGTTCTCTTGATAAAGAAGTGAAGGATTTAGATAGAGAGATTAATGAGGAAGAACTAAAACGGAGCGACTCTGAAGATTTGGCTATTGCTGTTTCTAGAGTACATGGTGTAGTTAAAAATACTTTTGGTATAGAACTCTCTTCAAAACTGGCCCCAGGTGATTCTTTTTTGGAAATGGCTGGACGCGAACCAGTTCAAAGAGAGGAAGATAAAGGTGAAAAAGTTTCGCACGAAGTTTGGTTTCATACAACTAGGCATTTGGGTCATATAATTGAAACAGGTGGTCTTGCAACTCAGTCGTGGATGGAAAGACATGACCCTGAATATTTTAGTTTGCACCAGGAAAATTCATCAAAAAACAACTTTAAAGGTATTGATTATGATAAATGGAGTCCTATGCAAGAAGAAGATAAAGATAGGATATTTTTCTCAGTTGATACACATTTTGATGGTATGGATTATGGAAATAATATTATTGCATACGCGCCTGAAGATATCTTGGCTGACAATAATTTATATTTTTATGAAGGAAAATTTGGGAAATTTCCATACGAACGAGTAGTTTCAGATGTTTGTGATACTGAAAATGATTCTGTTCCACCTAATGGAGATAGCGATCTTCTTCTTCCTTTAGGTAACGCTTATATTGGCGTGCCTAAAAGTGATTATCAAAAAACATGTATTCAACTTTTGAAAAACGGTTACTCAGAGGGATGGATAAGAGAGCATACTTTATCGTACAGAGGTAATATATATGAGCATAAAGGTCAGATAGTGGCTGCAAATGAGATTAAAAGAAGGATTAATAATAAAAGATTGGAAGAAGGGAATAAAAGGTTTACAGCAGTTGGTAATCCAAATGCTAAGACGCCAGAATTTCCAAACATTCGTCAGCTTGTTACAATAGCTTCATGAATTACAAGACATATTCTTCGGAAGGGTTTGTGATAGGAAGACGCAGCTTCAAAGAGGCGGATAGAATTTTAACTTTATTTACGAAGACTCAAGGGAAAATTGTGGTTATTGCAAAAGGATCGCGGAAACTAACAAGCAGAAAGCGCGGCGGAATTGAGATATTTAATAAAATAAAATTTTCTGCAATTGAAAGTAAAAACTCATTTGATATTTTAAGCGAAATTGAAATTTTGGAAAGTTTTGAAAATATTAGAAAAGATTTAAAAAAATTAACTGTTGCTTATTATTTTTGTGAAGTAATTAGTAAAACAACACAGGAAGCTGAAAAACATTTTGAGATTTACGAAATTTTAAATAAATATTTTCAAGAATTGGAATTTTCTAAAAATTTAAAACAATTAAGATTAAATTTTGTAAAAGAAATATTAATTAATTTAGGATTTTGGGCGTTTGATAAACCAATGGATAATCCTGATGCAGTTTTGGAAAATGTTACGGAGAGGCAAATAAACTCCTCTAAGATTGGCAAAAGAATGCTCCGACCGGATTAAACTCTGTTAAATCAAAATTTCTTGTGATAAAGACAGACGCAGAACCTCCATCTAAATTGATAATATCTGCAAAATTAATATTTTCTTTTTGTTCAAATTGATTTAATAAACTTGGAACATCGTTTAAAAACGGACCTGAAAATTCTGAATCCTTGTCATAAATAACTAAAAAATATAAATTATTGTTGCCGTCAACAGCTGCCAAAACTCTTCGAGAATTTTTATCATTTGTAATTTGTAAGCTGTCGTAAGAATTATTTTCTTTAATTATTGGACCTGTTTGGACTGCAATTTGTAAATGGTCTTGTGGTAAATTTTGGGTAATTCTTGGAGTTGCGAAATCATTAACTGACAAAACACCATTTAATAAATTGTTATTTTCATAATCTGAAATTGTATTTCCATTTGTAATAATTAATCCAAGAGGTTGATTGTTTGTACCATAAAACGGACCGTTTGCTAAAAACATACAACTATTTTGATCTATTACATCTTTGGAAGAAAGCTTTTGAGAAAAATTGGGAATTAATTTTAAATTATTTATGTTTATTATTTGGTACCAGGAAAAAGTGTAATTATTTATTTCTGCAGAATTATTTTGAGCAACTGGAGTAGGGGATGGAATTTGAGCATTTGATTTTTGCGGATTAGTATTTTTGTTTTTAAGTATTAAAATACCAAAGATAACTAAAGGGATAAAAATTAAAATGGCAATTAAAAGTTTTCGCATACAAGATATTATAGTTCACAATTGCAATTTTTTAAACTTTAATCTATCCGAAAGTTCGGTTGATTTAATAATCACTTCCCCTCCTTACAATATTGGAATAGATTATGGAATTTATAACGATAACAAAACTTATAAAGAATATCTTGAATTTACAAAAAAGTGGTTAGGAAAAAGTTTTGACATTTTAAAAAGTAACGGACGAATTTGCATTAATGTGCCAATTGACACAGGAAAGAACGGAAAAAGAAGTTTGGCCGCTGACTTAACAATTCTTGCAAAAAGAACTGGTTTTAAATATAAAGGAACAATTGTTTGGGATCATTCGACTTCGCTCATGACTAGTAGCAAACAAAAAAAGTTTTATGCAATGGCGTTTTCTAAAAATATAGAGTTAATTTTGATTTTTTACAAAGATGAATGGATTTCTGTAAAAAAAGAATTTAGAGATTATGTAAATGAAATTTGGAAATTTAGCGGCGAAAATCCAAAAAGAGTAAACCACCCTGCAGCTTTTCCAGTTGAGATTCCAAGAAGACTAATAAAAATGTTTAGCGAAACAAATGATATTGTTTTAGATCCGTTTTTGGGAAGCGGGACGACGCTTATGGCGTGTAAACAATTATTAAGAAAAGGAATTGGAATAGAAATTGACGAGAAATATTTTGAAGGTTCAAAAACAAGAATTAGTGACCAAAATAAACACTAAGAATAACTCCAAGAATTAAAAAGACTGCAGAAGTGAAAATTGCTGTTTGCAAAGCTTGCTTTCTTGCTGCGCTTTTACTTGCAAAATGATGCTGATATTCATCAAGAGAAACTACATAAGCGATAAACCCAGCAAACGGGCTAAAAGTTATTGTGATTGCGATAACAAGAGCTGAAAGGTTCATAAATCATTGTAACACTGTGAAGTTGGAGAAGTGATAAAATAAGCTCATGCTTGTTGAGGATAAAAGAAATTTAGAGAAACAACTTTGGGCAGTTGCCAATGTTCTTCGAGGAAAAATGAATGCGGATGAATATAAAAATTATATTCTAGGCTTTATTTTTTACAAATACCTTTCTGAAAAACTTGAACGCTTTATAAACGATAAACTTCTTTCTAGAGAGAACTATAAATTTTCTGGAATTGGGGGAAACACCCAAAAAGATAGGGATGTTTTAAAAGCAGTAGAACATGCCTGTGTAGAGCAGCTAGGATACTTTTTGAGACCCAGAGAACTGTTTTTGTATTTAGTCAAAAAAGGCAACCGGGAAATTAAAGGACAGGAAAACTTCATACTTGAAGATCTTAAAAGTGTTTTAAACACAATTGAACAAACATCAATGGGAACAGCGAGTGAAGATGATTTTAAAGGTTTGTTTGATGATGTAGATTTAACTTCTTCAAAACTTGGGAAAACTGAGACTAAGAAAAATGAGGTAATTGTTGAAGTCTTAACATTGCTTTCTGGAATTGATTTTAAATTGGAAGATACCAAAAGCGATCTTTTGGGAGATGCTTATGAATATTTGATTGGAGAGTTTGCGGCAGGTGCTGGTAAAAAGGGAGGGGAATTTTATACACCTGCTCAAGTTTCAAGATTATTGTCGAAAATTGTTACTGAAGGAAAACAAAGAATTAAATCGGTTTATGATCCGACATGTGGTTCAGGGTCGCTTCTTCTTCGCGTTGGGGATTTTGCACAAATTGTTGATTATTACGGACAGGAATTAAACCCTACAACTTACAATTTGGCACGTATGAATATGATCCTTCATGGAGTTCGTTTTGACCATTTTAGTATTAGGCATGGCGATACGCTAACTGATGACATGCATCAAGATTTACAAGCTGAAGCAGTTGTTGCTAATCCTCCATTTTCAGCAGATTGGGAGAGTAATAAAAATCCTTTGCTTGAACAGGATGAGCGGTTTTCTCAGTACGGAAGATTAGCTCCAAAGGGATATGCGGATTATGCGTTTGTGACCCATATGATTTATCATTTGGCAGATAACGGCGTAATGGCAGTAGTTCTTCCCCATGGAGCACTCTTTAGGGGAGGAGCAGAAGGCCAAATACGAAAGCACATAATTGAAAGACAAAATTATCTGGATGCAGTGATAGGGCTTCCGGCAAATCTTTTTTATGGCACTTCAATTCCAGCTTGTATCCTAATTTTCAAAAAATGCAGAAAAGAAGATCAAGATATTTTATTTATTGACGCCTCGAAAGAGTTTGAAAAAGGAAAAAATCAAAATAAATTAACAGATGAAAATATCGAGAAGATTTTTGAGACTTATAGAAATAGAAAAGAATTAAAAAGATATTCTCACAGAGCAAGTTTGAATGAAATAAAAGAAAATGAATATAACCTAAATATTCCAAGATATGTAGATACCTTTGAGCCAGAACCGGAAATTGATATAGAAAAAGTTGCAAAAGAAATTAAGACTTTGGAAATAGATGAAGTGAAACTTCAAGGAAAAATAGCAGAATTTTGCAAAGAATTAAAAATAGAAATCCCTTTTTGATATGAAGCGAAACACCAAACTTGCGATGTCAGTCCATGAGAGTAATATAAATGTTGCTAAAGTAGGAGCTGAAGATTATATCTGTTTAACAGATATGGCTCGTAGTGCTGGTGCGGATAGAGCACTTCACAGTTGGCTAAGATCAAAAAACACAATAGATTTCTTGGGGTTTTGGGAGAAGATAAATAACCCTGATTTTAAAATACACGAATTCGTGTATTTTAAAAATAATGCAGGTTCGAATAGCTTTAATCCATCAGTTGCTGATTGGATATTGAAGACAGGTGCAAAAGGTATTTTTTCTAAAAAAGGACGGTATGGTGGAACATACGCACACAAAGATATCGCTTTTGAGTTTGGAAGTTGGCTGAGTCCTGAGTTTAAGTTGTTGATAATTACAGAATTTCAAAGGTTGAAGGAGCGTGAGCAGAAATTTGCACGATGGGATGCACATAGATATTTGAGTAGAGTCAACTACAAGTTGCACACTGATTCTATTAAAAATGTGCTGCTACCATTTCTCCAATTAGCTAAATCAGACGAAACATTTGTATATATAGATGAGGCAGATCTTTTGAACAAAATTGTATTTGGTCAAACTGCTTCAGAATGGAGAGCCAAAAATAAGAAATTGACAAAATCAGGACGAAATCAACGAGATTATGCATCCTCTCAGGAATTAGTTATACTTGCAAACCTGGAAAATTTGAATGCACATTTTATAAATGAAAAGAAAACGCAAAAGGAGAGGGTGACACTTTTGATAGACTCGGCAGAAAGGCAATTACGAACTTTTATTAAAGAAGACGAAGAAGAGCAAAAACTTTTAGAAGCAAAGAAATAAACATGATGATTAAAATTCCCAAACTCAGATTTCCTGAATTTAGTGGGGAGTGGGAAGAAAAAAAAATGGGGGATGTAGTGTGGCGAATTAAGACAGGAGTAAGTGTCAATTCTGAAGAAAGATTAAAGTTAACTAGCGAGTTGGGTATTTTAAAAACAAGTGCAGTTTTTAAAAGAAAATTTAAGCCTTATGAGCATAAAACTATTTTGTTGAGTGAGAATAAGAGAGCAAAAATTAATCCTAAAAAGGGAACTGTAATTGTTAGTAGGATGAACACCCCCGGTTTAGTAGGTGAAAGTGCCTATGTTTATGAAGACCATGACGATTTATATCTTCCTGATCGACTTTGGCTAGTTGAGTTTAATAAATATAGCAATGGTGAATTTATAAGCTTTCTGATTTCAGAAGGTAAAATTAGAAGTAAGTTATCGACTATTGCTACAGGCACGAGTAATAGTATGAAAAATATTTCGCAACCTGGGTTTTTGGCAATTCGTATTTCTTTACCAAATTCAGATGAACAACAGAAAATTGCCTTATTTTTAACTTCTGTAGATTCTTGGATTGAAAGCCTTAAAAAACAACAGGAGGAATTAGAAAAATACAAAAAAGGCATGATGCAAAAGATTTTTAGTCAAAAAATAAGATATAAAGATGATAATGGTAAAAATTTTCCTAAATGGGAAGAAAATAAATTAGGAGATTTGTTTGACGAATGCAACGACAGAAAAGAAAATCAAAGTTTTGAAATGTTATCTATTTCGCAAAGTAAGGGCATTGTTAAGCAAGATACAACAATTAAGAAAGATAGTTCTAGTTTAGACAAATCCAAGTATAAAATAGTTCGAGTTGGAGACATAGCATATAACACCATGCGTATGTGGCAAGGTGCGTCTGCTGTTTCTAGTTTTGATGGCATAGTGAGTCCTGCATATACAGTTGTTAGACCTAAAAAAGGCAATGTTATTTTTTTTGGATATCTTTTTAAATATCCTCGAATAGTGTTTAATTTTTATAGATATTCTCAAGGGCTTACATCAGATACTTGGAACCTTAAATTTAAGCATTTTTCTGAAATAATTGTGACAATACCTGCGAGTACTAAAGAGCAAGAAAAAATTGCCAATTTCTTGACTTCAATTGATAATCTTCTACAATCCAAGCAACAGCAAATTTCTATGGCAGAAAATTGGAAAAAAGGCTTAATGCAAAGGATGTTTGTATAAATATGGCTAAATCAAAATTTTATCCTCCAAAATTTAACGAAGGTCAATTTCATTGTCCTCACTGCGGTGTTTATGCAAAACAATTTTGGGCGCATATAAGGGCAACGAATCTACATTTTTCCGATTTTGTTATCAGAAACAATACTCCTTTTGATGAAGCACTTTCTGTAGAGTGGAGAATTTCTAGATGTGAACATTGCGGAAATTATATGTTTTGGTTGAATCAAGACATCGTTTATCCAGATAAAATTTCAGTAGACGATCCGAATGATGATTTAAATCCAGATATAAAAAGAGACTATAAAGAAGCAGCGGAGATACTTCATAAATCTCCTAGGGGCTCGGCTGCACTTCTGCGACTGTCATTACAAAAATTATTAAAACAACTTGGTGAAGAAGGAAATAATATTAATGAAGATATAAAGAAATTAATCGCTAACGGACTTAATCCTACGATTCAGAAAGCACTTGATTATGTAAGGATAACAGGAAACAACGCAGTTCACCCTGGACAAATTGATCTTTCTGATAATAAAGATATAGCGTTAAAACTTTTTGAGGTTATTAACTTTATCGCTGAAAAGACGATTAGTGAACCAAAAGAAGTTAACAGATTGTTCGACAGTCTCCCTGAAGATGAAAAAGAAAAAATTAAAAAGAGAGACAATCAAAACTAACATGACCACACAATCTGAAGCACAACTAGAACTGGAACTTATACAACAGCTTAATAAGCTGGGGTTTGAGAGTGTTACAATTCCTGACTCCACCGCTTTAATAACAAATCTTAAACTTCAACTTGAAAAGTTTAATGAAACTAAACTTACTGACAGGGAATTTGAGAAAATTCTTAATCATCTTATGCATGGTGATAGATTTGATAAAGGTAAAACTTTGCGTGATAGATTTTTATTGCACCGAGATGATGAGACAACTTTTTATATTCGCTTTTTTAATATGGATCAGTGGTGCCGTAATGTTTATCAAGTTGCTCATCAGATAACGCAAATGGGGAATTATAAAAATAGATATGATGTAACGCTTCTTGTGAATGGACTTCCACTTGTTCAAATAGAATTAAAGAGGCGAGGCGTTGAAATGAAAGAAGCCTTTAATCAGATAAATCGCTATCAGAGAAATACTTTTACTGGAACTTTGTTTGAATATATTCAAATATTTGTAATTAGTAATGGCGTAAATACGAAATATTTTGCTAATAATCCAAGGCAATTTTTTGAACAAACTTTCTTTTGGACAGATGAGAAGAACAGGAAAATTACAAAGTTAAACGAATTTGCTGATGTATTTTTAGAAAAATGTAACCTTTCAGAAATGATTGCTGAATATATTGTTTTAGCCGAAGCCAAAGATAGGACAATGATGATTTTGCGGCCCTATCAGTATTATGCAGTGAAGGCTATCCAAAAACGAGTTCGTGAAGGAAATAAAAATGGATATATCTGGCATACAACTGGATCAGGAAAGACTTTAACTTCTTTTAAAACTAGCCAAATACTTTCTAGAATTCCTGAAGTTAAAAAAATACTTTTTGTAGTTGATAGAAAAGATTTAGATATTCAGACAACTAAAGAATTTAACTCTTTTTCCAAAGATTCTGTGGACGGGACAGAAAATACTAAAAATTTAGTTAAGCAGCTGAAAGATAAAAATAGAAAATTAATTGTTACAACAATTCAAAAACTGGATGTTGCTATAAGGCGCGAAAAATATTTGGACCAGTTTGCTTATTTGCAAGACGAAAAAGTGATAATTATTTTTGATGAATGTCACAGAAGTCAGTTTGGTCTGACAAATGCGCGAATTAGAAATTTTTTCCATAACGCCCAGATGTTTGGGTTTACAGGCACTCCGATTTTTGCAGAAAACAACATTGGTGGGGTAACCACTGCAGATGTGTTTGGAGAATGCTTGCATAAATATGTTATTACTCATGCAATTGAAGATAAAAATGTTTTAGGATTTGCTGTTGAGTATGTTGGTAAATATAAACAAAAGTTTCCAGATACTGTATATATGGATAATTTTGTTGATCCTACGGTTTCAGGAATTGATACTAAAGAGGTTTTAGAAAGTGATGATAGGGTTTCGAAAATTACGGATTATATTTTGAGTGATTGGAAAAAGAAAACAAAGAATGGAAAATTTAATGCTTTTTTTGCGGTTTCTAACATTGAAGTTTTGAAAAAATATTATAAGCATCTAAAGACCCGAAAACCTGAAGATTTTAAGCTTGCAACAATTTTTACATATCAGGCAAATGAAGAAGAATCAACAGATATGCTTGATGTTGATGTTTTTGCAGAAGGGGCTGTAAATGAACAGTCCCGGGAATTTTTAGAAAAATGTATTAAAGACTATAACGAAGTTTTTGGAACAAATTTTTCTACTGATAAGTTTTATAATTATTACAAAGATTTACAAAAAAGAATTAAAGATAAAGAGGTAGATTTAGTGTTGGTTGTAAACATGTTTTTAACTGGATTTGATAGTGCAAGGCTTAATACTTTATATGTTGATAAAAACCTTCGTTATCATGGACTTATTCAAGCATACTCAAGAACAAATAGACTTTTGAATGCTGATAAACCTCATGGAAATATTGTAACATTTCGGAATTTAAAAGAAGCTACTGACCAAGCACTTGCTTTGTTTGGCGATGAGAACGCAAGGGAAATTGTATTCAAAAAACCATATGAAGAACAAAAGATAGAGTTTGAAATCAAACTACAAGAACTTAGAGAAAAGACTCCAACAGTAGAATCAGTAGATAATTTGCAGGGAGATGAAGAAAAAGCTTCTTTTGTTAAAACATTTCGTGATTTGCTTAGAATAAAATCGTCCTTGGAAACCTTTGCCGAATTTTCTTTTGACAATCTTGGAATAACAGAACAGGAATTTTATGATTATCAAAGTAAATATTTAGATATTTATGAAAAAAGGAAAAACCAAACTGAAGAAGAATCGGTTCTTGATCAAATTGATTTTGAAATTGAGTTAACAGTGCGTGATATTATTGATTTTGATTATATTATTAAACTTATTGCGGGACTTAAAGATATTACTTCCAAAGCTCTTCGTGAGAAGAAAACCGAAGAGATACTCAAACTATTTGATCATAGCGTAAAGCTTCGAAGCAAAAAGGAGCTAATAAGAAAGTTTATTGAGGAGAATTTACCTAAGGTTGTTGATTCTGGCAAGGCAGAAGACGCATTTGAAAACTTTTGGAATAGTGAGCGATCAAAACAACTTAAAGAAATTGCAATAAAGGAAAACATCCAAGAAGAAAAATTTGAAAAATTAATTAGTGAATATTTATATACTCAAAAACTGCCAAGCGGCCAAGATATTGTTGATTCATTGCCTCAAACACCGCATATTCTAGAAAGACAAGGGATTATCGACAGAATCAAAACAGCAATAGAAAAAATTGTAGAAATATTTGAGTGGTGAAAATGAATATAAAAACCATTGGAGAGTTTGGTGAGAAATATGTGGGAGAATTTTTGGTGGCTGATATTGGCAGGAGAGATGAAATAAAAAGTGATTGGTATGAGGGGTTGAAGTTTTTCTTTTCTAAGTCGTTTTATAGAGGAAGGAAGGATGAAATTTCTGAAAATTTTCAGAAACGTGCGATGGAAGTTGTAGAGAATTTTGACTTAAAAAATAATATTAAAAGATTTAAATCGAGTGAATTTGAGGAGCTTTTGGTTGCAAATAAAGTTAATAATAGGGTTGATAGAAGAATGATTTGTCAGACAATAGAAATGATCAGACACAACAACGGAAGAAATATTGTTTTATATTCTATTGAACAAATTCATGATGGAAATATTTCTGGTGTTTATCAAGAATTATGTAATATTTACGGGGTTGCTGATAAGATTGCAACATTTTTTCTTCGAGATTTGGCTTTGGTTTTTGAATTAGAAAATGAAATAAAAAAGCAAGATTTTATTTACTTTCAGCCAATTGATACATGGGTAAAGCAAGTTAGTGATAAACTTGGAGTTACTGAACCGAGAGATGACAGAGAAGTGACTAAAAGCAAAATAATAAATAAATGTTTAATTGAACACACATCTCCTCTTTTGTTTAATGCTGGAGCTTGGTATGTAGGTAAACATTCATTCGATATTCTTTTAAATTATGTCTGATTATTACAAACCAAACAGGAAAAGAAATATTTATGATCCGGAATCTCGCGAGCCTTTTCGGCTTAGCCGCTCTAAAATTGATCTTTTTATAAATTGCCCGAGGTGTTTTTATTTGGATCGGCGACTTGGGGTTTCTCAACCTCCATCTTATCCGTTTTCTTTAAATAGTGCTGTTGATAAGCTTCTTAAAAAAGAATTTGATATTCACCGAAATGCAAAAACGCAGCATCCTTTAATGAAAGCGTATGGAATTGATGCAATTCCTCTAGCACACGAGAAAATTGATGAATGGAGAGATTCATTAAGAAGAGGAGTAACTGCGCCAATAGATGGGACAAATGTGATTATTACTGGAGGAGTTGATGATGTGTGGGTAAACCTAGCTGGCGAGTTTATTATTGTTGACTACAAATCTACTTCAAAGGAGACGGAAGTTAATTTGGATGCTGATTGGCAGATAGCTTATAAAAGGCAAATGGAAGTTTATCAGTGGCTATTTCGTAAAAATGGATTTAAAGTTTCTGACACTGGATATTTTGTTTATTGTAACGGCAACACAGATAGAAAAGCATTTGATGCAAAGCTTGAATTTGATATCAAATTAATTGCCTATAAAGGGGATACTTCATGGATTGCAGAAACAATAATGAATGCAATCAATTGTTTGAAGTCTGATGAACTTCCAGAGTGTGGAGAGGCTTGTGATTATTGTGCTTATAGAAAAGCTGTGAAAGAATATGAGAAAGCTTAACCTGTTTGTTCTGGATTTTTAACTTCTGGAACTGGAGTTGCAAAGATATTATCAATTGAAGTATTTGGAATAATTAGATTTTTGCGATCGCAATTGACTGGTGGCTCTGTCCATAGTAATTTTCTCCAGTCTTTCTTTTTTGATGCAGCATCTTGCGCACTAAAATATTTATTACTTGCATCTTGAAGATTTTTTGCCGGAATTGTTGGATCAGTATTATTTTGACTATTTGGGTTTTCGAAGAGATTTTGAATGTACTCTGCGTCATCTCTTTGAGCTTTATACATATTGTATTGGAGAGTTGCTAAATCTTTGATATATTTTGGCTGAAATATTTGGAATGCCCAGTTATTTATATATTTTGAATCTTTGTCTAACCAGTTATTTTCGAGGGGAATATATTTTTGAATACCTGAAATATAGTTATTGAAATCTTGCATTGCTTCATCTTTTGAGCCATTATTGTTCATAACTTGCCACATCTGAAGATAAGAATTTTTATAAGCGATTAAGGCTGGATTTACATTATTACATCTATCGTCGAAAATTTTTCCGTTTTCATCTGCTTGGGACTGGAGAATTCTTGAATATATAAATGTAGCTAACAGTAATATCAAGAAAGTCACACCGGTAATTTTTAGGATTTTCTTTTTCATCTTTATTTAGTAGAGTATAATTGGTTTTATGAAAAAAATAAAAGTTTCTATTCAAGACGAAAACACTTTGGTGCTATTGGAGGATGCTCAAAAAGGTGATTTGGTTGATCTTAAATCAATACATGAAACAGATATTGATAAATCTTCAATCGATAACCTAATTAAATCAATCAAAACGGATGAGTTTGATACGCAATTAGAAGTTGCGAAACGTAGTATAGAAAAAGAGAAAAGACTTGAAGCTGAAATTAAAGAAAAGGAAGCACTTGCAAAAAGAGACCAGGAAATTGCAGCTCTGAACATAAGAATTCAGACAGCAGATATTGAGAAAAAACTTGCTGTTACAGAAGCAACAAAAAAAATTGAGAAAGAACGAAATGATTTAGTTAATGAAGTAAGAAATAAAGAGATAGAAAAACAATTACTTGAGAAGTCTCTAACCGAGAAATTTTCTGCCGAACTTAAGACTAAAGATGATGTTATCAAGATGAAAGATGATGAGATTGCTCTTCGTAAAGATATGAAACTTAGATTGTCAACAAAAATGGTAGGCGAAACATTAGAGCAACATTGTGAGGTGGAATTTAACAAACTTCGAGCTACTGCTTTTCCAAAGGCCTATTTTGAAAAAGATAATGATTCTAGAAGTGGGAGTAAGGGAGACTACATTTATAGAGATGTGGATGAATCTGGTACTGAAATAATTTCAATTATGTTTGAGATGAAAAACGAAGGAGACGAGACGGCTACAAAACATAAGAACGAGGATTTTTTACAAGAACTTGATAAAGATCGATTAGAAAAAAAATGTGAGTATGCTGTTTTGGTTACGTTATTGGAAATTGATAATGATTTATATAACTCCGGTATTGTTGATGTTTCGCATAAATACCCCAAAATGTATGTAGTCCGTCCTCAGTTTTTTATTCCTATAATAACAGTGCTTCATAATGCTGCTATGAATTCACTTAAATATAAGACAGAGCTTGCATTGGTGAGAAGTCAAAATATTGATATTACAAATTTTGAGAATGATATAAATAAATTTAAGGAAGGGTTTGCAGGTAATTTTGATCTTGCTAGCCGTAAATTTAAAACAGCTATAGATGAAATTGATAAAACGATGGATCATTTACAGAAAACGAAAGAGGCTTTATTGTCATCTGTGAATAATCTTAGGCTTGCAAATAGTAAAGCACAGGATTTAACTATCAAGAAATTAACGCGTGGTAATCCTACAATGACAGCAAAATTTGAAGAAATAAATCAGAAAATCAGTTGATCATACTCATGGAATGTATGGAGATTTGCAGGGAATAATTGGAAAATCTCTTCCTGAAATTGAAACACTTGCAATTGACACTGGAGAGAACTAGGATTTAGTTATGAAAGGATACAAAGCAAATATTGAAGAGCTGGTTTCTAAAAATGAATATTTTAGACAAGTTCTTTATACTTCAAAACATTCGCAGTTAGTTTTGATGACATTAAAACCTTCTGAAGAAATTGGTATGGAAATCCATCCTGATAATGACCAGTTTTTCCGTTTTGAAAGCGGACAGGGAAAGGTAATTATTGATGGAAATGAGTATGATGTAAATGGAGGGGATGTTGTTATTGTTCCGGCCGGAGCAAATCATAATGTGATCAATGTGTCATCTGGAGAATATTTAAAAATGTACACCATTTATTCTCCAGCTCATCACAGAGATGGAGTTATACATAAAACAAAAGAAGAAGCAGAGGCAGATGACGAAAAATTTGATGGCAAAACGACAGAATAAATGAAAATAAACGGTAGTTTTAAATGGAATAACAAAGATATAAATTTTACTTACAAAGATATTGATTCATTTAGCGATATTCCACTTGAAAAAATAAGACAATGTTATGGAGTTTGTTTTTATCAGAATAAAATTGTACTTGGTGTTTATAAAGATCACTGGAGTTTGATTGGAGGCACTAGGGAAAAGGGAGAAAAGCCAGAGGAGACACTGAGAAGGGAAATTTTAGAAGAATCAAATATGGAATTAATTAATTATTTGCCTATTGGTTTTCAGTATATTCCAGGCGATGGTTCTAATGACTTTTATCAGCTAAGATATATATGTAAGGTAAAACCTTATGGTGACTTTGTTAAAGATCCGGGTGGAAACGTTACTGGTATAGAAATTATAAATTCTGAGGATTTCTTGAATTATGTAAAGTGGGGAAAGGTAGGAGAAAGAATTTTGGAGAGAGCTATTGAATTAAAAGATAAAATATAAATGGTAAAAAAGAAAAAAGATTTATGGTTTAGGGCAAAATATTATGGTTATGGATGGTTTCCTATTACCTGGCAGGGATGGGTTGTTGTTATAACTGCAGCTGCCGCAATTTTTTTGATTGCTGTAAAGGGAAGAGGACTAGATATTGCAATTGGTGTGCCAATAATTGCCTTTATTTTAATTTGTATTTGCCGAGCGAAAGGCGAACCGGCAAGATGGCGATGGGGGAAATAAGTGAACTTCAAAATATAATTGTACTATAGGTATATAATATAAGCATGACAGAAATAAGTAATCCTTGTATTGAAAGTGGCTGCCAAGCCGCATGCTGCCATGATATGTGGTTTCAAAATATCCCCTTGCAAAAACTACCAAATCTTAAGAAATTTTTTGGAGAAATGACTCAAATTGAATATTGGGATCTTGGTGCTGAATCAAAACGAGGTGTTTTTTATTGTATTTCTGGAGATAAAATATTAATGCATATAAATAAAATGTGTCCAAAAAATAAAGGTCTTTATTGCCTGGGAAAAAACGATCCAGACAGACCGCAAGCTTGTGACAATATGGCTTTTGCTTCAAATGAATGTAGTCATATTCGAAATACTCGAAACTAGTGATATATTATAATTTACTAATATGCCTGATAAATATAAAGCAGTTTGGGTTTCTCATTCTTCAATAGCTGATTTTTTAAAATGCCCGAGACTTTATTATCTTCGTAATGTTTATAAAGATAAAAAAACTGGACATAAAATCACAATTATGACTCCTCCTCTTGCTTTGGGGCAATCTGTGCATGAAGTAATTGAATCTCTATCTTTTTTACCAGTTGAAGAGAGATTTAATGCAAAAATTTTTGAAAAATACGATGAAGCTTGGAAAAAAGTATCCGGGAAACTTGGAGGCTTTAGGGATTTAGAAAAAGAAAAAGAATATAAAGAAAGAGGAAGAGCAATGCTTCAAGTGATTATTGATAATCCAGGACCGCTTTCTCATAAGGCAATTAAAATACGAGCAGACGGAGGGCTTCCGTATTACTTTCTATCAGAAGAAGAAAATATTATTTTGTGCGGCAAAATTGACTGGATTGAATATTTAGAAGAAACGGACGCTATAAATATTTTAGATTTTAAAACGGGAAAAAACGAAGAAGACGAAGATTCGCTGCAACTTCCAATTTATTATTTACTTGCAAAAAATTTACAAAAAAGAAAAGTTGAAAAAATAAGCTATTGGTATTTGGATCATCAAAATCCAAAAGATATTGTGGAAATGGAAATTCCAAATGAAATTGATGCAAAAACCAGAGTTTATGAAGTTGCAAAAAGAATAAAACTTGCAAGACAAATTGAGCTTTTCAAATGCCCAAAGGGAGGATGTTTTGCCTGCCGAGATTTAGAGAGAGTTTATAACGGTGAGGGAGAAAAAGTGGGCGAGAGCGAATATCGACAGGATATTTATATTTTGTAATCAAAGATTTTGATTTATATAATTTTTAACCTGTGTAAAATCCTGATTGCCTGCCTTTGGAACTAAAATAAATTCTCCGTCACTACTTGTACTATTTTGTAAAACATTATCACTTGTTAATTGAATTTGATTGATTTTGTATAATCCTGGATCTCCGAAAACTTCACTTAAACTTTTAATTGTCCCAAGATCTAAATCAGTTTTGACCATACTAAATAAAGTACTTACTGTGTTATCTAATTTGTTTAACGAGCGAAGCGATATGAGCTTTTGCATAATACCTTGAAGCTCTGCAAATTGCCTTAAACTTCTTGCAAAATCAGAATCTCCGTGGCGGCTTCTGGCAATTTTTAAAGCAGTTGCACCATCTATATTATATTTTTGACCTTGCTGATACTGGAGATGTTCATAGCGGCAGGTAAATTGTTTTTCTAAATCAAATCCGCTTTGGCCATATTTATTTTTTAGATCAAAAATCTGTGCGTCAGTAAAACCGCAGGTGTTATTTTCTTGGCCTATTATTGGGTAATATGGATCATCAAGAGTGTTTGGCATGATAATTGTAATTCCTCCTAAATTATCGACTAATTTTGAATACTCGTCAAAATCTATTGCAACATAATAATTGATTGGTAAACCTGTGACATTTGTGGTTGCAGCGCCGACATTGGCAAATCCAGAAATTGCTCCAACAGAATTTATTTTTTGATTTCCTGGAACCCAAAGATCACGGGGAATTGAAATTAGATCGGCATTTTTGGTATTTGTGTTTACATGGAGAACGATAATACTATCTGTAAGATCTGTCCCTTCATGATTCCCTCCTCCATAACCTAAAAGAAGTGCATTATAAATTCCTTTTTCAGGATTATTTTGGTTAATTGGAGCTGGAGTAGCTTTGGCAAAGGAATTTACAGTAGAAGGATGATTGTAAGCAGAGCTTGTCACGATTACGTGATAAACCGCAAAGCCAGTTGCTGAAATCAAGATTCCTGATAAAAAAGAACAAATTAAAATAATTGCCAGAAACCATTTTTTGTTTAAATATTTTTGTAACATTTATTATTTATGTTAGCATGAATTATGGATTTGGGTTGGTATAGCTCGTTAAATAAACCTTTGTTTACTCCTCCAGTTTCTGCTTTTGGACCAGTTTGGACTATTTTATATATATTTATTGCAATCTCCGGTTTTTTAATTTGGAAGAAAAGGAAAAAAATAAAAAGCCACTCGCCCTTTAGATATTATTTTTTACAAATTATTTTAAATTTGATTTGGTCGCCAGTATTTTTTGGACTGCACCAGATTGGCTTAGCATTTTTAATAATTGTTGCCATGTGGATTCTTGTTTACAAAAATATTGTTGAATTTCAAAAGATTGATAAAACTGCGGCAATTCTTCTCTATCCATATTTGGGATGGATAACTATTGCAGGGCTTCTTAATTTGTCAGTTATGCTTCTAAACTAACTTGATTTAAGTTATACTAGGCGTATGGTAAGCCTTGATGAAATTGTAGCTTTATGTAAGCGACGCGGATTTATTTTTCCTGGAAGCGAAATTTATGGAGGACTTGGAGGGACTTGGGATTACGGACCAACAGGATCACTTCTTAAGAAAAATTTGAAAGATCTTTGGTGGAAAGAAATGGTGCAGCTTCGTGACGATGTTGTGGGAGTGGATGCTGCAATTATGATGAATCCAAAAGCCTGGGAAGCATCAGGACATGTTGAAGCCTTTACTGATCCATTAGTTGAATGCAAAATTTGCCATATGAGATTTAGGGCTGATAAGCCTGAAGAAATTGCAGCGCATGAAAAGACTCATAAAGGGAAAAAAGTCGAATGGACAGCCCCAATGAAATTTAATTTATTGGTTGAGGCGAAACTTGGAGTTGTGGAGGATGCTAAGCAGACTATATATCTTCGAGGGGAGATTACAAACGGAGTACATGTTAATTTTAGGAATGTGGTGGATTCAACTCGTGTAAAAATTCCTTTTGGAATTGCACAAATTGGAAAAGCATTTAGAAATGAAATAACTCCCGGAAATTTTACTTTTAGATCCCGTGAATTTGAACAGATGGAAGTGCAATTTTATATTCATCCCTCTGAAAAAGAAGGTAAGACATGGTTTGAATATTGGAAACAAAACAGAATGGATTGGTATTTAAGCTTAGGAATGAAAAAAGAGAACTTGAGATTTCGCGATCATGAAGATGATGAACGCGCTCACTATGCAAGAATGGCAACTGATATTGAATACAATTCTCCTTGGGGTTGGAGCGAATTTATGGGAATTCATCATCGCGGAGACTGGGATTTATCGCGCCATCAGAAGTTTTCTGGAAAAAGTATGGAATATTTTGACCAAGCTAAAAATGAAAAATATATTCCTTGGGATATTGAAACTTCTGCTGGAGTTGATCGATCCATTTTGTTTTTATTAATCGATTCATATGTAAAAGATGATGAGCGAGTGTATTTAAAATTAAATCCAAAGCTTGCTCCTTATAAAGCTGCAATATTTCCTCTTCTTTCTAATAAGGAAGAGCTAATTAAAAAAGCAAAAGGAATTTATGAAAAATTGAAACCACTTTATATGGTTGCTTGGGATGATAGGGGGAACATTGGAAAGCGTTATGCAAGCCAGGATGAAATTGGAACACCATTTTGCATAACTGTGGATTTCCAAACTCTTGAAGACGAGGCTGTAACAGTACGAGATCGAGATACTGCGAAACAGGAAAGGATTAAAATTGATAAGCTTCAGGAATTTTTAGAAGAGAAAATAAACTCTTGACACTTCATAAATAAAACTGGCATCATTGTGAGGGTTTTGATGAGAACAGAAGCAAACACTTCAATAAAAAGATATCTAATTTCTACTGATGGAGAAGAATATTTTGCAGATGAGTATATTTGGATGTTTGGTCCTGAATGCAGTGATGGATATTTTGTTCCTACTGAGGTGATAAGAATGCCTTATTTGAAAGTTTTAGGTTTTATTGTTGGTAGAAATACAACTTGTGAAAATTGTATTTTTGATCGGAAATCATTTGATGGTTATCTAAATCTAGACGAGAATGAAATCAAGGTTTTTTGGGAGGGATTCAATATGGGACAAGTTGAAAACTTGACAGGGATAAAATAAAACTGGCAATATATATTTATGAATTATAAAAAGTACTGGCCGTTTGTTGCTGTAATTGTTTTTGCAATAGTTGTTGTCGGCGGTATCTTTGCATTTAAGAAATTAACTGCACCTATTGATAACGGTAGTACTTCAGTTGATGAAAGTGTTCCTGACCTTCCACAAAGCCAGTGGCCAATTGTTGAGCTTATTCCAAGCAGCGATGGCCATTATGTTTCTTTAAATGTAACTGGAATTAATGTTCCGACTGCAACTTCTATGGATTATATTTTGGAATATAAGGCAAATAACGGAGTGGGGCAAACCACGCAAGGAGTTCCTGGGACAATACAGCTTAATGGCCAAACTGGAGTTAGCCGCGATAGTATTTTGCTTGGAAGTGAATCTTCAGGACATATCAGATTTGATAGTGGGGTTGAAACAGGTCAGCTTACTTTAAGATTTCGGGATGGAAACGGAAAACTTCTGGGGAAAGTTGTTAGCGATTGGCATTTGCAAACAAATACAACTGATTTAAGCAGTGTTGATGGTAGTTTTAAATATACATTGAGCAAAGCTGCAACGGGAGTTTGGTTTATAACGATTAAACCATTTGGGACACCAAGCTCTCCAAATCTTGTGGTTAATCAAAATGGATATGCAATTTATTCTTCAGATGGCAAGCCTCATGCAGGAAGCTCGAATTAATGCTCGTTTTCGTCTTCTGACCTGTTATCTTCAATTAATTGTTGTGTGATTGCTTTTAAGTTATTTTGTTTAAATTTATTCAACTCGTTTGGAAAAAATACTCCTTCTTCGATAGTTAAACGACGGTTTTTTTGTAATAATGACGCAATTTTGTAGTGTTCGTTTGTTTTGCGATTATTTTCTGTTGTCATATTTAGATTATAGCATGTTCTATTTTGTTCGGTGAATATTCCTGTTGACATTGCGTGAAAAAAACTTCAGAATGGATAAAAGTGGTGAGAAGTGTCACCAATAAGCCTGCCCAGACTTATAGAAAATGATAATTGGGTCGTACGAAAGCAGTTTGGGCGATAAAAGGCGAACGGCAGTTCCTAGAAAATTTCTAGGAGAGCTTGGGGAAGAATTTATTGTAGCTAAATGGTATGAGAATTGTCTGGTTTTAGTTAGTAATGAATTTTGGAATAAAGTAATTGATCGATTAACTGGCGGAACAAAAGTTTTAGAGCTTGGGGTAAGAGATATAGATAGATTTATTATCGGAAGTGCGTTTCAGGTTACGCCAGATGAGCAGGGAAGAATAATTATTCCAGAAATTTTGGCACAATATGCACATTTAGAAAGAGATTTAATATTTGTAGGGCTTGGAGATAGAGTCGAGATCTGGAATAAAAATGATTGGGATTTGAAAAGTGTTGAAGTAGCAAAAACTACAAAGGAATTTATTGAAAGTTTGTCAGAGAGGAATAAAAAATGACAGTTTTACACGAGCCAGTACTTTTGAAAGAGGTGATTGAAGAATTGCACATTAAAAATCAAGGAAAGTATATTGACGCAACAGAAGGAGCGGGAGGTTATACAAAAGCAATTGTCGATGCCGGAGGAGAAGTTTTGGGAATTGATGCAGATGATTCAATGCTTGAAATTGCAAAACAGAATGTTGATAGCGAGAAAGCAAAATTGGTTAACGGAAATTTTAGAAATATTAAAGAGATTGCAACTCGTTATGACTTTTACCCAGCTGATGGAATTGTTTTTGATCTGGGGATAAGCAATGTACATTTTGCAGATGAAAAAAGAGGCTTTTCGTTTAAAAATCCTGATGCGATTTTGGATATGAGACTAAATTCAGAAACGCAAGGAGTTATGGCGAAAGATTTATTAAATGGTTTGAGAGAAGATCAGCTTGAAGAATTATTTGGACGAAGCTTGGCTTTGAGAATTATTAATTTTAGAAAGCAGAAATTATTTGAAAAAGTTGGTGATCTTTTAAGTTTATTTCCGGAGAAAAAGTTTGCGGATAAAACACATCCAGCGACTAAAGCATTTTTAATGTTACGTATTGCAGTCAATAGCGAACTTGAGAATTTAAAGGAAACCTTGCCGCAGGCAATTGAAATTTTAAAGCCTGGGGGAAGACTTGTTGTTGTTAGTTTTAATTCGTCGGAAGACGAAATTGTGAAGCATTATTTACAAAGCAAAAGTTTTGTATTGCCGAGTGATGAGGAAATAAAAAGAAATCCAAAATCACGAAGCGCAATTTTGAGAAGTTATGTCAAAAAAAATAACTCGTAATATTATTATTTTAGTTTTAATTGTACTTTTTGTTGGTACTATTTTTGCAGCTGTTGAAGCATCAGCTGCAGGAAATAAACTTGTTGCTCTTGAAAATAAATATGATGAACTTACTCAGGAAAACCAGGAAATGCAAGATAAACTTGTAGGCAGCACTTCTTTGACAAGTATTGCAAAAGAAGCAAGCAGCTCGGGAATGATATCGCCTGAAGCATATGTTTATATAACAAATTCAGGAATAGCTTTAAGATGAGGACAAAGCTTCGAATATTTGGTTTTTTATTTGTAATTCTTGTTTGCGGGCTTATTGCCAGACTTTTTTTCTGGCAGGTAATTGATGCAAGTAATTTAGCACAGCAAGGACAACTTCAGTATCAGCGCTCTGATTCACTTACTGCGACGCGGGGAAGTATTTATGCAACAGACGGAAGTTACTTGACTACGGATGAAATGGATTGGGATCTTTATGTCACAAAGCCGGATTTGACAGAAAATTCAATTACAATTGCTTCACAAATTGCTCCAATTATAAATGCTGATATAAATGATATAAGGAATAAAATTGATAGCGGAACAGCTTGGATATCATTACAGCATAGAGTGACAAATGATCAAAAGAAAAATATTGAAGCGCTTGATATTGCCGGAGTTGGTTTTGATCCAGAGCCTTCAAGAACATATCCGGAAAGCTCATCGTCAGCGCATATTTTGGGATTTGTTGGAAAAGATGTCAACGGAAACGATAAAGGGTATTTTGGACTTGAAGGTTATTATGATTTAACTCTTGCTGGAAAGCCAGGATTATTGGATCGAGAATCAGATGCAAATGGAACTCCAATTGTTTTTGGAAACTCAAGCCAAGTTGATCCGACACACGGAATTGACTTAGTTACAAATATTGATAAAACTGTGCAGTTTGCAATAGAAAAGGAACTTGCAAACGGACTTGTCCAATACGGATCGAAAGCTGGCTCTGTAATTATGATGGATCCAAACACTGGAGCGATACTTGGCATGGCATCAAGCCCGAGTTTTGATCCAGGACAATATTGGAACTATACAAATGAAGACTTTAAAGATGCTGCGATTTCAAATACTTTTGAACCCGGTTCTATTTTCAAGCCGATTGTGATGGCTTCTGCTCTTGATGCAGGAGTTGTTCAGCCAGATACAGAGTGTGATATTTGCGCAAATATTATAAATGTTGATGGATATCCGATTGATACTTGGGATAGTGTGCATCATCCAAATTCTTCAATGACAGATGTGATTGTAAATTCAGACAATATTGGAATGACTTTTGTAGGGCAGAAATTGGGCCAGGATAAACTTTATGATTATCTTGCTAAATTTGGATTTGGAAAAATAACCGGAATTGATTTGCAGGGAGAAGTTGCATTGCCGCTTCGAACTAAAGATACTTGGAGCGATATTGACACAGCAACTACGACGTTTGGCCAAGGAATTGCTGTTACTCCAATCCAAATACTTCGAGCAATTGGAATTATTGCAAATGGAGGACAAATGGTGAAGCCTGAAGTGGTTAAGGAAATTAAAAATGGCACATGGAGCAGTGAAATTAAATCACAAATTGGGCCAAGGGTTATTTCGCAAAATGCAGCAGGCGAGATTACAGATATGATGGTACATGCAGTTACTGACGGAGAAGCAAAATGGGCCGCTCCAGCTGGGTTTTCAATTGCAGGAAAAACTGGGACTGCACAGATTCCTGTTTCCGGGCACTATGATCCTACAAAAACAATTGCAAGCTTTGTTGGTTTTGCTCCTGCAAAAAATCCAAAATTTGTAATGCTTGTGACGCTTCAAAGCCCGACTTCAAGCGAATGGGGAAGCGAAACTGCAGCTCCGCTTTGGTTTCATATTGCTGAAGATTTATTTCCTTATTTTGGAATAAGCCCAAATAATTAATAGCTTAAGTCTAGTTTAAATATTTTATTTATCAACTGAAATATTTTTCTATGTATTTTAATTACAAATCTCTTTAACAAATTGTATTTTAAATTAGAAATTTCTTCTTCGTATATTTCAGAATATAAAATTTTCTTTTTGTAGAAATCTGCCCATGCTTTATCTCCATAAGAGAAGTGCCAGTATTCTCTTGGATTGGGTGCAAAATTTTCATTTAACATAAGTTTTCTTATTAGCATTCTTTGTTTGTGAGATTCCCTACTTATTTTTTTGGAAAATGGATTAGCCTCTTCATAAAATTTTTGGAAAGGATTAGATAAATTTATTTCTCTGTTAGTTTTTATATTGAATAGTCCAATATCGACTGCTCCTCCTGTTGAATGTGGAGGAATTCCCTCTTTTGGATCAAAAACTAATTTACGAGTATTTTTGTAATTTTTAAATTGTTTTAATCTATAGTTCCAAATTTTTTCTTGGGTTTTTCTTGACCTGTAACCTCCGTTAATTTGAAGTTTTAGATTTTTTGGTAATTTGAATGATACTTTTGCTAGCTTTTTTGAAACTTCATCTCTAATTAATATCGGATATTGTGTTTCAATTCTTTTTTTAATTGGTAATTCTACTAATTTTTGATTGTATTTTTTCACACTTACAAGGTAATCGCTCATGAAATATTTTATCATTTTGTGTAAATTTGCCTCGTTATTGTAAAATAGATTATACTTTTCACAGAACATGAATTTACCAAATCTTTTGCCACTTTCACTTGGTTTTTTGATCTTTTCATTTTTAATTAACGCGGTTTTAATTGTTCCTTTTATTGATCTTCTTTATAAACTTAAATTTCAAAGACAAGTTGAGGGAGGGAAAAATAGCAAATCTCTTTTTGATAAATTGCATGATAAAAAAGCTGGGACACCGACTGGAGGAGGAGTTTTGCTTGTTGTTACAGTTGTTATTATGTTTGCAATATTATTTCCTATCATGTCTTCGCTTGGAGTTTATATAACCACTGCACATAATTTATTAAATGAACTTTTTGTGATCTTTTTTACTTTTATTTCTTTTGGAATTTTGGGGCTTTTGGATGATTATGTAAAAATTTTTAAGAAAGGAAAGGAAGGGCAACTTGGTTATGTCTTTGGTTTAAGTAAAAAAACTAAGTTTGCCATTCAGTTTGTGTTGGCTGGTGTTGTTTCTTTTTGGCTTTATCATTTCTTGGGAATACAGTTTGTGCATATACCACTTCTTTCTCATGTAATTAATCTGGGAATTTTTTACATACCATTTGCAATGTTTGTTATTGTCTTTTTTACAAATGCATTTAATTTTACAGATGGACTTGATGGGCTTGCATCTGGACTTCTCGCTATTTATCTTTTTGCATTTATTGTTATTGCGGCAGCAAATCTGGATACTCCGCTTTCTATTTTTATTGCTCTCTGGATTGGTGCTGTGATGGCATTTTTATATTTTAACGTAAACCCTGCACGTATTTGGCTTGGGGATACTGGTGCTCTTTCTTTTGGTGCAATGATTGCTGTGATCGGACTTTTGACAGGAAATGTCGCGTCGCTTTTTATAATTGGGGGAATATTTGTAATAGAAGCTTTTTCTTCGCTAATACAAATTTTAGGCTGGAAAATTTTAAAAAGGAGAATTTTTCCAATTGCTCCAATCCATCATGCATTTTTGGCGATTGGCTGGGAGGAACCGAAAATTGTTATGCGTGCCTGGCTTGCCGGAATAATGCTAGCGATTTTAGGTCTTTGGCTTGCTAGAATCTAATCTGTGACAAAAAATAATGGACGGACTCTTCTTGTTTTAACTATTGTCTTAACCTTTTTGGGGCTTTTTGCTGTTGCTGATGCGTCTGCTCCTCAAGCGCTCGCTTATTTTCATGACAGTTTTTATTATTTAAAGGAACAAATTGTGTGGGCAATTCTAGGTTTTGCTGCAATGTTTGCTGCAATGATTATTGATTACTCTGTTTGGAAAAAATTTGCATCAATTTTCTTTGCAATCAATGTGGTTTTACTTTTGGTTGTTTTAATTCCTGGAATTGGAAGTCGTGTTTTGGGAGCGAGAAGATGGATAAGTATTGGAAGTTTTACACTTCAGCCATCAGAGCTTATTAAGGTAAGTATTATTTTTTATATTGCAAAGCTTGCTGATTTGAAAAAACCATTTTTAAATTTAATCTTACCTATTGCGCTTGTGGCAGGATTAATTATGTTTGAGCCAGATCTTGGAACTACAATTGTTGTAATAACGATTGGATTGACACAACTTTTTGTGGCAGGAGTTTCTTTAATTCCTTTTGCGGCAACTGGAATAGTTGGGGGATTAATTGGGTTTTTACTTACAATTACATCAAGTTATAGAAGGGCAAGATTGGAAACTTTTTTGAATGCTTCAAGCGACCCGCTTAATCCAAGCAACTATCATATTCGCCAAGTTTTGATTGCTCTTGGGTCCGGAGGCTTTTTTGGAGTGGGGCTTGGGCAAGGTAAACAAAAATATTTATTTTTACCAGAATCGGCAACGGATAGTGTCTTTGCAAATATTGCAGAGGAATTAGGATTTTTGGGAGCGATTGTTGTTATTGGACTACTTTGTTTTTTTATTTATAAATGCATGCAAATTGCAACGCATGCGCCCGATAATTTTTCAACAATTGTTGCGACAGGAATTATTGCCTGGTTTTGCGCTCAGATATTTTTAAATCTGGCATCGATGGTTGCACTTATTCCTTTAACTGGAGTACCGCTTCCGTTCTTTTCTTATGGCGGAAGCAGCTTAACTGTAATACTATTTAGCGTTGGGGTATTATTAAATATTAGCAAGCATGCAAAAGAAGAATGATATTTTAATTACAGGAGGCCATGCAGCAACAACTGCAATTCCTGTGATTGAAAAGTTACAAAAAGAATATTCTGGATATAATTTATTTTGGGTTGGGCCAAAAAGCGCTGTTGAAGGAAAATTTGTACCAACTCTTGCTTCAGAAGTAATGCCAAAACTTGGAGTAAAATTTATTCCAATAACTACAGGAAGATTACAGCGAAAATTTACAATTTGGACTATTCCATCGCTACTTAAAATTCCAATCGGAATTTTGCAATCATTTAAAATTTTGTTTGATATAAAACCAAAAATAATTTTATCTTTTGGAGGATATGCAAGTGTGCCAGTTTGTTTTGCAGGATTTGTTTTAGGAATTCCTGTTTTCGTACACGAACAGACAGTTGCAGTTGGTTTGGCAAATAAAATCTCTTCAAGCTTTGCAAAGAAAATTTTTATCGCGCGAGAAGAGAGTAAGCAGAGCTTGCACGACTGCCTCGGTAAGAAAATTTTTTTGGTTGGGAATCCTATCTCTAGTGAAATTTTAAAAATACCAGCAAAAACTAAAATTTCTAAGTCTCCAACTCTTTATATTACTGGAGGAAGCAGCGGAGCACAAAGAATTAATAATGCAGTTAGCGAAATTTTATACGAACTGCTTAAAAATTATAAAGTAATACACCAAACTGGAAAATTAGATTATCAGAAATTTGAAAATCTAAAGAATGAATTTCCAACGGATCTAAAGAAAAATTATGAAGTTTATGCTTTTTTAGATCCGAAAAATGTTTCGAATATTTTTGAAAAGTCAGATTTGATAATTTCAAGAGCTGGAGCAAATACAATTTCTGAAATTGCGATTACTGGAAGACCTGCGATTATTATTCCAATTCCCTGGACTTCTTATAATGAACAATTTAAAAATGCGCAAATGCTTGAGAAATCCGGACAGGCAATTGTTTTGGAAGAAAAATATTTAACTGGGCAAAATTTACTTAATAAAATTAATTTGGTAATAAAAAATTGGAAGAGTATGGCAAATAAAAAGAGCGAAATTGCAGAGCTTGATAAAAAGGCTGCAGGGAAAATTGTTCAAGAGATAGAGGAATACCTCAAGTGAAGAAGACAATTAGATTAATTATTTTTTTAGTTTTTATTTTTTTAATTTTGTTTTTACTTCTGAAGTTTATTAAGATTCAAAAAATAATTTGCACATCTCAATATGGAAATTGTGATACAACTCTTGAAACTTCAATAAATAATTTGCAAAACAAAAATGAAAATTTTATACAAACTTATTTTGATTTAAAAAATATTTTAAAGAATTCAAAAAGTATTCTAGATTACAGAATTGATTTAGTTTTGCTATTTGATTTTAAAGTAAATGTAATATCGCGAACTGCAATTGTTGCATTTAGTTTAAAGGATGGAAATTATGGACTTATTGATAGGAACGGAGTTTTAATTTCAGAAGTTCGTGATACAAATTTGCCAAAAATAATTAGTTATTATAATCCAACTTCAGATCAGCTTGATTTTATTGCGAATTTGGTTTCGCGAATTTATACTTTGTATACACCAACGCAAACAAAAGTTATGTCTGATGGAATTTATTTTGAGAATTTAAAGGGCAAGACGGTTATTTTTCCAATGGATGGAGATCAGGATGAATTAATTGGTTCTTTAAATATTATTTTTTCACGATTGCCAAGTATAAAAGAAGCTTCTACAATTAGTCAGATTGACTTAAGGTATAAAAATCCTGTATTAAGATAGACACATGAAGAAAAATAGAATTATTGCTGGAATAGATATTGGCTCTTCCAAAATTACTGTTCTTATTGCTCAAGTCGCAACTGACAATGTAACTTTTGAAAATTCTATTCATATTGTTGGAGTTGCTACCAGTCCGTCAAGAGGAATAAAGAAGGGACAAATTGTTGATATTGATGATGCAGTCGAAGCGACAATCTCAGCTGTTGAAGCTGCTGAGCGAATGGCTGGGTATAACTTGAATAGTACATGGGTAACTGTTGGGGGAGCACATATTTCTTCACAAAATTCGACTGGGGTTGTCGCAGTATCTGATCCAAACGGAGAAGTTTCTGCTGAAGATGTTGCACGCGTTATTGAAGCAGCGCGCGCTGTGAGTATGCCAGCATCTCGCGAAATAATTCATGTAATTCCGAGAGATTTTATTGTTGACGGCGAAGGCGGAGTAAAAGATCCAGTTGGGATGGCTGGAGTAAGGCTTGAAGTGGAAACACATCTTGTTACAGTTTCATCTCCAGCGCTTAAAAATTTAACTAAAACGGTCAATGAAGTCGGAGTAAATATTGATGGAGTTGTTTTTAGTGGCATCGCATCAAGCACAGCAGTTTTGTCTGATACAGAAAAAGAATTAGGATGTGTTTTGATTGATATTGGAGCTGGAGCGACTTCTATTGCGGCATTTGTTGATGGAGGATTGGTTTATTCAGGAGCTCTTCCAATTGGAGCGCGAAATGTAACAAATGACTTAGCGATTGGACTTCGTGTTTCGATTGAAACAGCTGAAAAAATAAAGCTTTCACTTTCTCAACCTAAAAAAGATAACACTGCAAAAAGCGATGTGATTGAAGTAGTTGATGATGACACAAAAGAAACCAAAAAGATTTCAAGAAGAACTCTTACTGAAGGAATTATAAGGCCACGATTGAATGAAATATTTACAATGATAAGGCTTGATCTAGAGAAAAATGGAATAATTAATAAAATTCCATCAGGAGCTGTAATTACCGGAGGAGGAGCTTTGACTGTTGGTGTGATTGATAGTGCGAAGCGTATGCTTACACTTCCAGTTCGAATTGGAGAACCAACTGGAGTGGAAGGATTGGTTGATGAAATTTTAAACCCTTCTTTTGCAAGCGCAATTGGTTTGCTTCAATATGGAGTGATGCAAGAACTTCCTGCTGCTAATATAAAAGAAAAGACAAATATAAAAATGAAGTTGCCAAACGCAAATATGTTTGGTAAAGTGATTGATACGATCAAAGATCTTCTGCCCTAATTTGATAAGTGTGATATATTAGGTGGATTATAAGCAAATAGCTTGTAATTGATTACAATTATGGCATTAGTAAAACCTGACGCGGCGCGTATCGCGAAAATAAAAGTTATTGGGGTTGGCGGCGGAGGCGGAAACGCCGTTTCTTCAATGGTGGATAGTGGAACAATAAATGGTGTTGAATTTATTGCTGCAAATACAGATGCACAGGTTCTTCTTTCAACAAGCATTCCTACAAAAATTCAAATTGGTGAGAAATTGACTAAAGGGCTTGGAGTCGGTGGGCATCCTGAAATTGGAGCGCAAGCTGCTGAAGAATCAATAGAAAAAATTAAAGAACTTTTGGTTGGAGCTGATATGGTATTTGTTACTGCGGGGATGGGCGGAGGAACTGGAACTGGAGCGGCGCCTGTTATTGCAAGAATTGCAAAAGAGTCGGGAGCTTTGACTGTTGGAGTCGTGACAAAGCCGTTTACTTTTGAAGGAACAAGAAGAATGATTCTTGCTGAAGAGGGAATTGAAAATCTTCGCAAAGAAGTCGATACATTAATCGTGATTCCAAATCAGAGAATTATGGATGTAGTTGACCGAAAAGTTACTCTTCTTGAAGCATTTCGAGTTGCAGATAGTGTTTTGGGACAGGCAGTCGGAGGAATTGCAGATATTATTACAACTCCTGGCTTAGTTAATGTGGACTTTGCTGACGTTAAAACAATTATGTCTGATGCAGGAAGTGCGCTTCTTGGAGTGGGGACTGGAGTTGGGGAAAATCGTGCACAAATGGCAGCGCGCGCTGCAGTGTCATCTCCTCTACTGGACCTTTCAATTGAAGGAGCAAAAGGAATTCTATTTAATATTGCTGGAGGACCTGACCTTACAATGTTTGAAGTTGATGAAGCTGCAAGAATTATTTCAGGGTCAGCAGATCCTGATGCAAATGTGATCTTTGGAGCTGTAGTTAAAGATGGAATTACAGACCAAGTAAGAATTACAGTTATTGCAACCGGGTTTGATGAAAGCGTTTCGAGAGTTGCTCAAATGACACATTCAATGTCGCCAGCACCAACACTTTCTGGAATGAGCGGAATTATGGGTGAACAAAAGAAGGAAGAGGAAAATCAAATACCACAAAGTAGCATGGAAGAGACAGAGAAACGTGAAGGAATTGTTGAACCAATTAAAAAAGATCAGTTTGAAGATGATTTTGATATTCCTGCGTTTCTTCGTAAAATTCACTGATGCGTTGTGAAAATGATCCGTTTCGTGTAGAAGTTCATACTTCTAATGAAATTTTTGAATCTCAGATTAGTGAGAAAGAGTTTTATTCATTGATTATTAAATTACGTGAGAGGCAGGATGATGCTAAACCTCTAAAGTTGAGAATAAGCTTTGTTGACTGCGATGCAGTTTTGTATGTTATGGATGTTTTTACAGAAGCTGAAGATTATTGTCGATGTGTGGAGAATTTTTTTGATTATAGCTATAATTAAGTATGACAATTGGTGGATTTGTACTTGTAATAATTGCAATGATTGCTGCGATTGTTGGACCGTTACTCTACTACTTCAAAAATAAAAAATAATAGCTTAAGATTAACTTAATGAAAAAAGGTTTTATACCAATTGTTCTTTTGATTTTAGTTCCGTTTATTATCGCTTTAGTTTATATTGCTATAAAACGCGGTGAAATTAAAATTGGTATGCCAACTCCTGTACCGACAGTTTCTACAATTCCAACTGAAAGTTCAACACCAACACCATCTCCATCCCCAATTCCTACTCCAAAAATTACTCCGACGCCAGTTGTGACTGTAAAGCCGACGTTGCCTCCAGTTTCTGGGCCGCCTGGAACAGGAGTTTCTACAATAAATGTGCATACAGAAAAAGGAGATTTCACTGCAACAGTTATGTCTTTTGATTTAGGGAGCACAAGAGTAATAACTGACAGCGCAAACGACTCTGATTGCACAAGCGCTTGCCCAGTTGATAACTTAGCTGATTTTGTTAGTAAAAACGGTGGATTTGCAGGAGTTAATGGAACATATTTTTGTCCGGCGGAGCCGGCGTATGCGAGTTGCGGGCAAAACAATTCCTTTGATTTTAGTTTTTATAACACGAGACTTAATCATTGGATAAATCAAGGAAATTTGGGATATTCAGGACGCTCAATAGTTTATTTTGATGGAAGTGGGGCGCATTATATGCAAAACGCCAGCGGATTTGGAGGAGGGCTGACTGCTGGAATAGTTATGAGCCCAGGATTAGTTGATGGAGGGAATGTGCAAATTGATGATAATCAATCAGGACTCTCCGATAAGCAAAAAGCTGTTGGGCTTAAAGAAGGGATTGGGATTATTGGGACAAATAAAGTGATGATAGTTGTTGCGCAAAGTGTAAATATGGAGCAGTTTGCTTATGTATTTAAAGCATTAAGCGCAACAGGAGCCATGAACCTTGATGAAGGAGGAAGCACAGCAATGTATTATCAAGGAAGATATGTTTTTGGACCAGGGAGAAATATTCCTAATGCTGTTGTTTTTGCAAATAAATGATTTTGGCTGTAAAATAGCCAAATGCGAAGAACTGAACAAGAAGAATCATTTTTCGTTTTATTTAGCAGGACATGTGATAGCCAAGCTGTTTCTGGAGAGGATGCACGAGCCTTTTTAAGGTTTGCTAAAGAAATGGAACAACGCGAAAAATTATTGAAGATGATTTCTTCACGAACTATTTCTCAAGAATCGGTAAATGATTTAATAATCAATGTTGGTGATAACATTCCGAATCTTGATGATAGTATTCAAAGGTTGATTGATAGATATGAAAATGGTGTGTTATAATGACTCAAAGCTTTGATGGATTATCAATCCGGAGCTTGGAGAAGAAACCCGCTCGGCAAAGCGATCGGGGACTAGAACTCAAGGAATAAGATCAAATTAAGGTGGTACCGCGTTCCTTCAAGAATCGCCCTTAGACAAAGGAGCGATATGTCAAAAAAATATTTTAACGAAGTTGATCCAAGGGTAAATTTTCCAAAAATGGAAGAGAATGTTTTGTCTTTTTGGGAAAAAGAAAACATTTTTCAAAAATCTCTTGAAAAAAACAAAAATTCAAAAAAGACGTTTACTTTTTATGAAGGGCCGCCAACTGCAAACGGAAATCCTGGAATTCATCATGTCGAAGCACGTTCTTTTAAAGATATTGTTCCTCGATATAAAACCATGAGAGGATTTGATGTCCCAAGGCAAGCTGGCTGGGATTGTCATGGACTTCCCGTGGAGATTAAAGTTGAAAAAGAACTAGGAATTTCTGGAAAACCTCAGATTGAAGAATACGGAATAAAAGAATTTAATGCACTTTGCCGAAAAAGTGTTTTGCAATATGTTGATGAATGGACAAAATTAACAAAGCGCATGGCTTATTGGGTCGATACTGATAAACCATATTGGACAATGGATAATTCATATATTGAAAAAGAATGGAGGCTTCTTGCTGAAATGTGGGAGAAGGACTTTTTGTATGAAGATTATAAAGTTTTGCCGTATTGCCCAAGATGTGGAACTTCACTTTCTTCTCATGAACTAGCTCTTGGTTATAAAGAGATGACCGAAGATCCATCTGTCTTTATAAAGTTTGAATTGAAAAAGGAAAAAGGAACTTATTTTCTTGCATGGACAACAACACCATGGACGCTTCCGGGAAATGTTGCCTTAGCAGTAGATGAAAAGCAAATTTATATAAAAGTTGAAACGGAAAAAGGTAAATTAATTTTAGCTGAGAAAAGATTTAAAGATTTAAAGATTGAAGGAAAAGTTTTAGAAAAATTTAAAGGAAAAGAATTACTAAATATTGAATATGAACCCTTGTTTAATTATATGTCTTATGACACAAGATCTCATTTTGTTGTAGCTGCTGACTTTGTTTCTATGGACGAAGGGACAGGAATTGTACATACCGCTGTGATGTACGGAGAAGATGATTTTAAACTTGGTAAAAAATATGATCTTCCTATGAAACATTCTGTGAATGAAAAAGGAGAATTTGTTGGAGATGTAACTGCCTGGGCTGGAAAATTTGTAAAAAATAAGACTCTTGAAAAAGAAATTATTGAAACTTTAGATAAAAACGGGAATTTATTCAAGGCCGAAACTTTAAAACACACTTATCCATTTTGTTGGAGATGTGGGACGCCACTTCTTTATTATGCAATGATTTCCTGGTATTTAAAAACTACTGCAGTTAAGGATAAATTAATTGAAAATAATAATAGTGTAAACTGGATTCCAGAACACATCAAAGAAGGCCGTATGGGGGACTGGCTTAATAATAACCATGATTGGGCATTATCGAGAAGCCGTTATTGGGGTACGCCTCTTCCAATTTGGAAATGTGATAATTGCGAGCATACATTATTAGTTGGGAGTGTTAAAGAATTAGAAGAACTTTCTGGAAAAGATTTAAAGAATCTGGATCTTCATAGGCCATTTATTGACGAAATAAAGTTTAAATGCAGCAAGTGTGATAACGGCCATATGGTGCGAGTCAACTTTGTTTTGGATTGCTGGTTTGATAGCGGCGCAATGCCATATGCATCCGGAGCAACACATTTTCCAGCTGATTATATTAGCGAAGCAATCGATCAAACTCGAGGGTGGTTTTATACACTTCTTGCTGAAGCAACCCTTTTAGGACGCGAAAATGCATATAAAAATGTGGTTTGTTTGGGGCATTTGCTTGATGAAAAAGGAAATAAAATGAGCAAATCGAAAGGAAATGTAATTGATCCCTTTGAAGTGATTAATAATGTTGGAGCGGATGCGACAAGATGGTATATGTATTCGACAATTGCACCAGGGCCAAGCTTTAGATTTTCAGAAAATTTAGTGCGCGATGTCATAAAAAGATTTATGTTGGTTTTTTGGAATAGTTATAATTATTTTGTAACTTACTCAAATTTGAATAATTGGGAACCAGGAAAAGAAAAAAAGAGCGAAAATATTTTAGATAGATGGATGGAAGTAAGACTTCAAGAATTAGTTAATAAAATTACAAATAGTTTGGATAATTTTGATATGTTTACTGCTACACATGAGATTGAAGATTTTGTGGTTAAGGATTTTTCGCAGTGGTATATAAGACGAAGTAGAGGTAGAACCGATGATGGATTTTTTGCAACAAGCTATAAAGTATTAGTAACAGTTGCAAAATTGATGGCACCATTTGCGCCGTTTGTTAGCGACGAAATTTATAAAAATTTAACAAAAGAAATTTCAGTGCATTTGGCTGATTGGCCTGAAAGTAAAGAGTTGGACAAAAATAGTCAAAAACTTTTAAATGAAATGGATGAGGTGAGAAAAGCTTCTGAAAAAACTCATTCAATGAGAAAAGAGAGTTTAATATCATTGCGACAACCACTTAATTTGTTGACTGTAGATTATAAATTTAGTGATGAACTTAAAAATGTTTTGATGGATGAAGTTAATGTAAAAAATATTGTTTTTGGAAAAGAATTTAAACTTGATACAAACATAACTGCTGAACTTAAGGCTGAAGGGGAAATGAGAGATGTTGTTCGTAAAATTCAGGAAGAACGCAAGAACTTGAAAACTAATTTAGATGAATTTGTGGATGTTACACTTCCTGATTGGCCAAAGGAATTTGAAGAAGAAATTAAAAAGCGAGCGCTTGTAAAAAATATTTCTAAGGGTGAATTTAAAGTCGAGAGAATTAAGTAGCTTCAAAGCGTGCTAAAATGATTGGATGAATATCACCTCTTCAGGGCTTAAAAAAGATATTGGTTTAATCATTTCTTTTTTTATTTTAATTATTTTTAGCATTGTCATACTTCGTGCAATTGCTCCACATGAGTTTCCAATATATTTTGTTTATATATTTAGCGCTATTGCCGCCTTTTTCATATTTTCTCAAATTGGTTTTGATGTACTGAGCGAATTTAGCAATCATTTTTACATTGGAGGTGTAATTTTATTATTACTTCCTCTTCTGATTGGGCAAGTGACTCGTGGAGTTGTAAGGTGGATTCCTTTGGGACCGATACAAGTACTCCCCTCAGAACTTGTGAGGCCTTTTTTGTTTGTTTTTTTTGCAAATAAACTGACTCAAGATGATTTGCAATTTAAAGAGTTTGCAAAAATTAGTTTTTTATTTTTAGTGATATTTTTATTAATAGTTGTCCAGCCATCGCTTGGAGTCGCAATGCTTACGGCATTTGGATATTTGGGAATAGTTTTAGCAACAACTTTTGATAAAAAGAAAATTATCGCAATTTTGATTGCTGTAATTATTGGCTTGCCGATTTTTTGGCATTTTTTGAAACCCTATCAGCGAGAGCGTATTTTGTCATTTGATAATTATAATAGTGTGCAGGCAACTATTTCTGTTGGAAGCGGAAAAATTACAGGGGAGGGGCTTGGGCAGGGGACACAAACACAGCTTGCTTTTTTGCCTGAAAAACAAACTGACTTTGTTTTTGCAAGTATCGCCCAAGAAATGGGATTTGTGGGAGCCGGATTGGTTTTAATAGTAAGTTTTTTTATGCTTTATAGGATTGTTGCAAATGTAGCAAATGCTTATAATCCTGCGGCGCGCAGTTTTATTTCTGGAGTTTTTGTAGCATTACTTGTGCAAACTTTAGTTCATGTTGGAATGAACATGGGAATTTTGCCAATTACGGGAGTGACTTTGCCGCTTGTTTCTGCTGGAGGAAGCAGCTTGGTTGCAACGGCCATCATGCTTGGAATGGTAATTGGAGCGAAAAAATGATATCATACTTGAGATTTATGAAATACGCAGTTATTAAGATTCAAGGGCATCAATATAGAGTCTCTGAGGGAGACGAGATTTTGGTGGATAAACTCCCCGGAGATGTAGCTGAAGCACAAGTTCTCATGCTTTCTGATGAGGGAAAAGTGACTCTTGGAACTCCAATATTGGAAAAAGCAAAGGTTGCACTTAAAATGATTGAGCCTGTTGTTAAGGGTGAAAAGATTTATTCAGCTAAATATCATGCTAAAAGCCGATATCGAAGACGAATTGGATTTAGAGCTAAATACTCTAAACTTCTAGTACAAAGTATTAAAATCTGATCTATTGACTTTCGTGAAAAAATTTCTTATAGTTAATTAAATATGTCACATCATAAAGCAGCAGGGAAAACAAGACAACATACATCGCCAGCAGGAAAAAGGCTTGGCGTCAAAGTTTCTCATGGACAAAAAGTAAAAGCTGGATCAGTTTTGGTACGCCAGCACGGAAGCAAAGTTCATGCAGGATCCGGCACCAAATACGGACGAGATTTCACTGTATTTTCTATTTTTGAAGGAACTGTGAATTTTGGGACAAAATTAGGTAAAAAATTCATTTCAATAAATGGCTGATCAAATTGTACAAATTGCAGTAGAAGAGCTTCAAAGCAATCCTTTACAGCCTCGCGGAGTTATAACACCAGAATCTTTAGTTGATTTGGTTGATTCTATAAAAGAACATGGAGTTCTTGAACCTTTGGTTGTTGCTAAAACCCCAGCAGGATTTCAAATAATTGCAGGTGAGAGGCGATGGAGAGCAAGCAAACTTGCCGGGCTTACACATGTTCCAGCGATTATTCGTGAAACTTCGCCAAAGGGAATGCTTGAAATGGCAATTGTGGAAAATGTGCAAAGAGTTGATCTTAATGCGCTGGACCGCGCTAAAGGATTTGAAAGATTAATGAATGAATTTGCGCTTACAACTAGCGAAGTTGCAGTCCGAATTGGAAAATCTGTTGCTTATGTAAGTAATTCAATGAGACTTTTACAACTTCCTGATGCACTTAAAGACGGGCTTCTTTCAGGACTTATTTCTGAAGGACATGCAAGAGCATTAAGCGCAATTGATGATTCTGGATTAATGATTGAAGCTTATAAAATAATTTTACGCGAAAGCGGATCTGTGCGAAGAGCAGAAGAGCTTGCGAGACGTATGAAAGCAAAAACAGGACAGGCTCCAAAACCAAAGTCTAGAATTGCAGATATGAGAATTATTAGTGAAGATATTGATCGAATGCAGGATGAAATGCAAAAGGGGCTCACAAACGGCGATGATCCAAAATCAACTTCTGTAAAACTTGTTCGCTCAAGAAGCCAGACTAAAGTTACATTTTTACTTAAGGGAAGTTTGGAAGAAACCGAAAATAGACTCCAAAAGATTTATAATTCTTTGAAAGCTGCTTAATTTATAATGAGTAAGTCTGCCTTTTTACGACCTCTGCGTTTTTAATTGGCCAATAAACAATCCATGCACGTCCTGTAAATTTATCCTGGCTTATTAAACCAAAATATCTTCCATCGAGAGAATGCTGGCGATTGTCTCCTAGTACAAAATAATTATTTGCAGGAATTTGGATTTCAAGACCTTCAGTTGCAAAAGTTCCCGGATTTGTACAGACATCGCTTGATAAATAAGCTCCCTCATCCAATAACTTATCGTTTACATAAACATGGCAACCTTGAACTTTTACAGTCTCGCCAGGAAGACCAATGATTCTTTTTATATATTCATCATGGCCATCTGGCGGAGCTTTGAAAACAATTACGTCTCCTCGTTGCGGTTTGTTGAAATCATAAGTTACTTTTTCTGTTAAGATATATTCTCCGTCGTGGAAATTAGTTTCCATGGATTCTCCATTTATTTTATGAGGCTGCAAAATTAAAAGATATACAAAAAGGAAAATGGAAACGGCAAAAATTACCACTTGGATAATATCTAAAAAGAAGGATTTGAGTCGTGATAAAAGCATATAGCTTATTATGCAGGAAAAACTAGGCGTTTACAATTACATCATGATGTCCGTTTTCTTTTGCGCCGTGCGGACTAACGCGAATAAATTGGGCATTTTCCCAAAGTTGATTTATATTCCTTGCTCCACAATAACTAAATCCAGATCTGATATTTGCAGACATCTTTTCAACTAAATCTGCCATTGGGCCTTTATATTGCACTAAACTTTCAACACCTTCGATATGTTTTGTATAATTTTTTCCGAGATCTTTTAAATTTTTAACGTGTTTTTGTTTTTCGGCAAGACTAGTTGATGCATTATATGATTTGTATTTTATTCCGTTATTAATTAACAAATTCTCCTGGCGCTTCTTCAGTTCCTGCAAACTGACTTCCAATGACAACTGCCGATGCTCCAGCTGCAAGACCTTTTACAACGTCTCCAGAATTTTTTGTTCCGCCATCACAAAGAATAGTTTTTCCAAATTTTCTTGCCGCACGTGATGCCTCAATTACTCCAGTAATTTGAGGAACTCCAACTCCTGTTTGAATTCTTGTAATGCAGATTGTCCCTGGGCCGACTCCAACTCTGGCAGAGTCAGCGCCAGCTTTAAATAGATCAGCTGCACCTTCGTATGTTCCAATTACGCCAGAAATGATGTCGATATCTTTGCCAAATTTATTTTTTAAATCTTTAGTGACTTCAAGAGTTTTTTGCATATGGCCATGAGCAACATCGATTGTAAGAATATCAACTCCTGCCTTTGCTAATTTTTCAGCTCTTTCCAGATATCCTTCTTTTATTCCAAGAGCTGCGCCAACTTGCACATTTGCTTTTTTAACCTTTGAAACCATGTCTGATTGTTCGTCAGGGCTAAAAAATCTTGGTAAAAATCCTAAACCTCCTAATTTTCCAAGAGCAATTGCCATTTCAACTCCGGTGACATCAGTCATATTAATACTGATAAGAGGAAGTGATAGAGTTACATGCGGAGAAATTTTAGTAGTAAGATCTACGTCAGACCGTGATTCAATTTCTGAATATGTAGGGATTAAAAGCACATCGTCATAAGAAAGACCAAGCTTTATTTTTTTCATAGGCGCAAGAAATACTTTAAGAAAAAATAAAATCAAAATCAAGAATTTTAATAAAATCTTAAAAATGCTAAAATATGAATTTAATAAGAGGTCGTGTAGCTCAGTTGGTTAGAGCATTGCATTCACATTGCAAAGGTCGCTGGTTCGAGCCCAGCCACGACCACTTTATTTTTGATATAAATTGATGTATTATTCTGAAAATGGTGGAAAAAACAGCTTCTCCAGAAAGTGCAGAAACATTAAAAGAAGAAATCTTATTGATAAGGAATAAAATTGTTGTAGCTAATTTAATAAATCATATTAGTGGTTTACCTATACCTTTAGAAAATAGTACTTTAAGCAAAGTTCTACCTGAAGTTGTTGTGGTCCAGGGTAATTTGTCTGGTTTTATTCAAAGTTTAACTCCTAGGTTTAGGCAAGCTTGTGGAGGTGATATTAATCAACAAAAAGTGATAAAAATTGCTCCTGATGGTGAGTTTGTTGATAACGACTCTATATATTTGGAAACAGATAATTTTAATGGATTGTTGGAGGATTATGCATGTGTTGTCTCTCAAGAGTTTCGTAATCTTAAAGAATTATTATGGATAGCTTATGATGGTCCGGATGCTGAAAGTGAAGAAACAGAATCAGAAATAGATAGATATATACATCAACATAGAATTGAGTTACTCAGAGGCTTTAGAGATTCTTTGGTTACTTCTTTTGAAAACTTAAAGCCGCAGAGTTGATACAATACCTTAAACCTGTTTGATCTTGCGGGCCGTCTTCAAAAACATGGCCCAAATGAGCGCAACAATTTGCACAAACTACTTCTACTCTATGCATTCCAAGAGAATCATCATTTTTTTCTATAACACTGCCTTCTTTTTTGGCCGTGTCCCAAAAACTTGGCCAACCGCTTCCTGAATCAAATTTTGTTTTGGATGAAAATAAAGGATTGCCGCAGCGAACACAATTGTACATTCCAGTTTCATGATTATATAAATATTCACCTGTAAACGGTGGCTCGGTAGAACCTTCGCAAGTTACAGCATATTGTTTTGCTGTTAATTTTTTCTTCCAATCTGCGTTTGTTGGCATAAGTATATTATAATATATTTATTACAGAAATATTTTCTAAAGTTTCAGATATAGAAAGTGCGGTAGCAGATGCCATTACATTTTCTCTGGCAATTTCTATAAAAGATGCAACAAATAATTATACTTTTTTTGGAAATAAGAATTTAGGAGTTTTGGCAAAAAGATCTACAGAACAGAATTGTTTTATTAATTCTGAATTTGCTGCAATGTTTTTGGTTGATAGATATTCAAATTTATTTAAAACGTTATTTCTAATCGAAGCAAGAGCTGACAATAATGATTCATTTAAAAAGGGAAATTGGAGATCGCATTCTGGTTTGGTCTTTGAAGATGTATTGGGAAAGTGGCATTTTATTAGTCCTGCAAACTTTGATGACAAGAAGAAAAACAATCCTATGTTTACACATATTAGAGGTGATGATTTAAATGAATTGTTGACCAATATTACTGATTCAGAAACAAAAGAAGGATTGCAAATATGGCCTTCAGAAACAGAAATTATGACTGAGGTAAATAGTAGAAAAAATAAAGAATTTGCAAACGCATCCAAAGTATGAGAAATCTAATAGTAATAACAAAGAATAATAAAAAAGGAAAAGAACCTTTAGTTGAAAGTACTCTTTCGAGTCTTAGTGTTATGCGATGGCATACTGATCCTTATTAAATTGTTTGGATTAAATTTTGAATTTCTGACTGGAGAATTTGGGAAGTTTGATTGTCTATTCCTTTTGGAGTTTGAGATTTAAGAAACTGAATTGCAGCATTTAAGGTATTTTTGGCAGCGAGTGTTTGATTAAAACTTAACGCCTTGTTTGCAGTATTTAATAGAAGTAGAGTTTCATCATAAACATATTGAGATTTTATTTTGTTTTGATTTTTTGCATCAAACAAATCCTGAATAATTGAATTTATTGTTAAGTTTTCATTTGTGGAATTTTTCTGGCCGATTGTGATTTGGTAATTATCTGTTTCATTGTTTCCTAAAATTCCGTTTATTTTATTTAAATTTACATTTCCATTTGCATCATAAAGATAAGAATCTAATTCATAAATTCCGTTTCCTGAAACTTCAATTTTGTAATTTCCGTTTATTGGTTTTGGAAACATGAATATTTTTAGTGGATTTCCACTTAATGAGGAATTATTTGTATCGTTAATTAGAGGATTTTGAATAAATGTGTCGCCCGTTATTTCATTATTATTTGTATCAAAAACTTTAATATTAAAGTTTGGATCGATTGTTAACATTATATAACTCAAATTTGTGTGGCTTGGGGTGTAAGTTTCAAGGGATTCAAAAGTATTACCATAAGAAGTTAAATCTGGATGATTATTATATGCTGGGTCGTTTATACCAAAGCTATTTGAGGTTAGCGACTTTGCAACTATAAAATGGCCCGGTTCTTCAAGGATTGCAGGACGATTATTTGTCAGTTCGTCAGTTAAATTTTGATTTGTATTTCCCTTTCTTAAGAATTCCAGTGATGGTTGATTATTGTTTGCGTGAGTTTTTGAGTAACGAGAAATTGCAAGCCAATTTAATAAACCAGGATAAATGTAGCCATCGGTTTGGGAATTAAGCCAAGTATTTAAGTCTTCTGGGTTTATATTAAAACCATAATATTGCAAAACCATATCCGCTGATGTTAAAGCACAGCCCCAAGATTTGATTGTTGGATCAAATGGCGACCAGCTTTTGGCTGTGTCGTAAACTTTTGTTCCCCAGGGAGAAGTAAATTGTTTAATGTCTGGAACATTTAGAGATGGTAATGGATTTGAAGGGAGGTCAGAGACTGTTATGTTATCAAACCAGTCTTCGGAAGGTGCATTGGCTCCAGTTGTAATTAATAAACCAATTTTCCCTGATAATATGGGGTTGTTTGTGTCTGTCCAATCTAAAACTGCAGATGAGGTATTATTAATAAATACTTGTATATGATTTCCATTCGCTGTTACGGTAATTTTGCTGACTACTCCTAGTGGCAATGTTGTATCATTGTTGACGGGTTCTACGTATCCACTGCTCGTGAATTTTTGTAACCAAATATGGTTTGAGTACATATGTATTCCATAAGAAACTGGTAAGTTTAAATTAAAGAGATTGACTCTTTGGTTTGTTATTCTGAAGAGAATATTTCTGTCTGTTCCTTGTAATGGTAAAAGGTCTACAGAGAATTTATAATTTGACCAACTAAAATCTCCTGTTTCAGCTTCAATTCCGGTATTTTGAGTTGTAACTGTACCTCCAAAGCGATAGCTGTTTTGTATGTTTTGAACGGACCAATTACCATTAATTATGGTCCAATTACTGTAGTTTTGATTTTCAAAATCGTCGCTGAAACTTATTGCGAAGATATTTTTTGGGGATAGAAATAGAAGTGATATAAGGGTTATTGAGGTTAAGATGAATTTTAGCTTAAACTTATTCACATTAATTAAGTAAATAAAACTTGAGTTTGTTTGTCAAGTGCTTATAAACTATATTCTATGAATAGAAAGAACATTCATGAAAAATATCACTCTGGTGTTAAGTTGCAGAAAAGAATTATAAGTTCTAATAACTTTACATATAGGAACACTATTTTGTTGGTGAATGAATTCTTTGCAAAAAAGTCTGAAATTTTAGATATTGGATGTGGAGTGGGAACAATCGATTTTTATATAGTAAGCAATTATCCAAACATAAAAATAAAAGGTGTTGATATTTCTGAGAAGGCTATTGACGCTGCTGTTAAAAATTCCTCCAAATTTGGATTTGGAGAAAATATATCATATTCGATTACCAGTTTCCCTGGGTCAGTAATTAAAGGAAAATTTGATGGTGTTTTAATTTCAGAGGTTTTAGAGCATATTCCTAATGACAAGATTGCAGTTAATAAGATTTATTCGATGTGTGGTAATGAAAGTATTGTAATCGCATCCTCACCTTCAATCACAGCTCCTTTATACAGGTTGGGAATGCTAAAAAACTTTGACAATAGGGTTGGTCATCTGAGGAGATATTCTGCCAAAGAATTTAAAAAACTATTCGAAAATAATGGATTTAAAATAATAAAATTTGTCGAAACTGAAGGTATACTTAGAAACTTTCTTTTTACTAATTCCACTGCCGGAAAATTTATTAGATATATAAGAGGACCTTTTTCCGACATTGTTACCTTTTTTGATAATTTAACAATACCTATTTTTGGTGCTTCTAATTATTATATTGTTGCACAAAAAAAATGAAAATTATTTTCTTTTCTCACTATTTTTATCCTCATATTGGTGGAGTTGAAAAACATGTACTCGAGCTTTCTAAAATTTTAATTAAGCAAAAACATGAAGTAACTATTATTACTGAAAAGTTTGACGATAAACTTAAAGACGAAGAAATTTATCAACGTATTAAAATTATTCGTTTTAAATATCCTAAACAAAGATATATTGGACTAATTTATATCTGGAAGTTTATTTTTGACAATCGTAAGATGATTTTTGAAGCCAATATTATTCATATACATGATGTTTTTATCTGGTATTTGCCTTTTAAATTTTTATATCCTGATAAAAAATTTTTTGTAACAATTCACGGACTTGAATGGAGTAATCCTTTTTCTCCAAGCGCTATCTGGCAGAAAAAACTTGCAGTGAAATTTGCAAAAGGCTCCATTGGAGTTGGAAAATTTTTAGAGAAATATATCGGGTGTAAATGTAATTTACTTATTTATGGAGCAGCTAATATTCCAGAAAGGAATTTTAAAAAAATGCACGAAATTACTTTTATTGGCAGACTCTCAAAAGATACTGGAATTTTGAATTTTTTAAAATATTTAAAAACTAACAGAAATATTAAAGTAAATTTTGTTGGAGATGGAGAATTAAAAGAAAAGTGCAAAAAATATGGAAAAATTTATGGATTTACTGACCCAATAAAGTTTTTGCAAAAAAGTGAATATATTGTTCCTGGAGGCTATCTTGCTTGTCTTGAAGCTTTTGTTTATAAAGCAAAAGTAAAAGTTTTTTGGGACACAAAACTCAAAGAAGATTATTGGAAAATGTCGCCAATATATAAATTTATAGAAAATAAAGACACGGACGGCGCTTATAGATATGCAAAAGAAAATACATATCAAAATCTTGCTGGAAAATATTTGCAATTATGGCAGTCTTAAAAGTCTCACTTTGCATTACGACATTTAATGAAGAGAAAAGTATAAAAAAACTTCTTGATTCAATAATTTTACAAACAAGAAAACCGGATGAAATTATTTTAGTTGACGGAGGAAGCACTGATGAAACCATTAGTATTATTAATAGTTATAAAAATAAATTAAAAAATTTAAAGTTAATTGTTTATACAAGTGCGAGTATTTCAAAAGGAAGAAATTTGGCTGTTAAGAATTCTAAAAAAGAAGTTATTGCAATGACTGATGCTGGATGTGTTTGTGATAAAAATTGGCTAAAAAATATTACAGAACCTTTTAAAAATAAGAGTACTAGCGTTGTTGCCGGATTTTATAAAATGACAGGAAAATCTAAATTTCAGCAATCTTTAAAAAAATATTTAGGAGTATTGCCGAAAAATTTTGATGATAATTTTTTACCATCAACGAGATCGATTGCTTTTCGTAAAAATATTTGGGAAAGCGTTAAAGGATTTGATGAAAAATTTGATAAAGCTGGAGAAGATACTGACTTTAATCAGAAGATTTTAAAAAATAATTTTAAAATTGTAAGAGTCAAAAAGGCAATTGTTTTTTGGGAAGTAGCCGATAATTTAAAAGATGCTTGTAAAAAGTTTTTTTATTATGCAAGAGGAGATGTGCAGTCAGGCAAATTAACGAAACATAACATAAAAGTATTAACTATTTTTTTGAGATATTTTATTTTTATACTTATTTGTCCGTTATTTATAGTGTATTTATTTTATAGTTACTGGAAAGCAGGGCTTTGGGGAATTATAATTCAAGTATCAAGCGATTTTGCAATAATGCTTGGTTTTTTAAATGGGATATACAAAACAAATAATTAAAGGTTTTTCTTGGGCTGCAGTTTTAAACGCAATTGCAATGGGTATTAGCTTGATTAAAATAATACTTTTGTCTCATTTTGTCTTTGGTCCAGTCGAATTTGGAGTTTTTGGTGTAGGCGTTTTAGTACTTGGAATTTTGGAGCTTATTACAGAAACCGGAATAAATATTTTTTTAGTTCAAGAAAGTGAACCAATTAAAACATATCTTGATACAGCTTGGGCAGTTTCAATAATGAGAGGAATTACAATTGCGCTTTTGCTTGCACTTTTTTCTTATCCGATTGCGGCCTTTTTTAAGATAACAAATAATTGGGTTTTTATTTTAGCGTTTAGTTTGGTTCCAATACTTCGTGGGTTTATAAATCCTGCTATTGCATCTTTGCAGAAAGATTTGAAATTCAGACAAGATGCAACTTACAGATTTATTGTTTCCGCAATTGAAGATATTTCAATAATATTACTTGCATTTATAACACGTAGTATTTTTGCTTTTATATTTGGAATGCTTTTTGGAGTTTTGATTGAAGTGATAATTACATTTATTTTTGTTGAGGAAAAACCAAAATTAAATTTTAATAATTTACATTTTAAAAAAATTGTAGCCCAAGGAAAATGGGTGACACTTGCACAAATTTTTGATTATCTTTTTGAACATACTGACGATGTTGTAGTTGGCCGTCTTCTTAATGTTTTTTCGCTTGGAATCTATCAAAATTCTTATATCCTTTCCAGTTTGCCTGAGAATGCAATTGCCCAACAACTTGGGAAAATTACATTCCCAATTTATGTGCAGATGAGAGAAGATAAGCAAAGCTTGTCATTTCATGATAAAAAAAGAATTAAGAGAGCTTTTTGGAGGAGTTTCTGGTCTGTTTTTGTAATGATTACGCCGTTTGCATTAATAATGTTTTTCTTTTCTGATCCTTTGGTTAGAATTTTGCTTGGAGAAAAATGGCTGGCTGCAATTCCAGTACTAAGGATATTAGCTCTTTTTGGGACAACGAGAGCTTTAACAAATTTATTCTATCCTGTATTTTTGGCTTTAAAAAAGCAACAATTTATTACAAATATTACTTTAATTTCCTGGATCTTTTTGGGGATTTTCATTTTTCCGTTAACAAAAATGTATGGCATCAGTGGTGCGGCAATATCTGCATTAGTTGGTTCTATTGCTGGTCTTCCTGTTGCCTATTTTTATTTTAAAAAACTTCTATGATATCTGCGGTGGTGATTGCCAAAAATGAAGAAGGTAATATTGAGAATTGTCTTAAGAATTTGAATTTTTGTGATGAAATAATAATTATTGATGATTATTCGGCTGATAATACAGCAAAAATTGCAAAAAATTTTACCACTAAAATTTACAAAAGACATCTAAACTATAATTTTGCTGCACAAAGAAATTATGGACTTACAAAAGCTTCCTGTGAATGGATTTTATTTGTTGACGCCGATGAAATCGTATCAAATACTCTTAAAGCAGAAATTTTATTGAAAATCAGTCAAGAAAACATAAACGGATTTTATATAAAACGAAGAGATATTTTTTTAGATAGAGAATTAAAATTTGGAGAAACTGGAAATGTAAAACTTCTTAGACTTGCAAAAAAAGATTCAGGAAAATGGAAACGAAAAGTTCACGAATATTGGAACATAAAAGGACAGACTCAGGAACTTGGAAGTTATCTAATTCATGATAAAAAGCAAAATTTATTTGAGTTTGTGAATAAATTAAATGATTATTCTACTTTACATGCCCAGGAAAATGAAAAAGAGAATAAAAAATCAAATATGTTTAAAATTGTTTTATATCCATTTTTAAAATTTGTAGATAACTATTTTTTGAAACTGGGATTTTTAGATGGAATACCAGGATTTATAAATGCAACACTAATGAGTTTTCATAGTTTTTTAGCATGGAGTAAAGAATGGATTTATTAATTTTTATTTATTTAATTTTATTTCCATTTGGAAAATTATTAGGACAGACTCAAGATTTGCTTGTTTTAATAATTTCTGTTTTTGGATTTATAAAACACAGGAATTACAGAATTAATAACTTTGTTTTAATTTGTATTTTTTCTTTAATTTTTTCTTTATCATTTTTTAATTTGCCTCAAATCTTGAATGGTTTATTTTATCTAATTAGATTAATTTCTTATTTTTATTTGTCTCAAATTGTTAACCTGCAATTTGGAAAAGTAGAAAGAAAGCGAAAATTAATTATTAACTCTTTAATAACTGTTGGAATTTTTATTGCCATCTTTGGATGGATACAATATTTAATTTTTCCGGACCTTCGCGCTTTAAAAACGTTGGGGTGGGATGACCATTATTTTAGACTGGTTTCGACATTTTTGGACCCGGCGTTTACTGGAATCTTATTAGTATTGACAGAAATTTTAGTTTTAATTAAAACTGTTAAAAAGAAAACTGGATTAAATTATTTACTAAATGTCTTTTTGTTGATTACAGTTTTGTTTACATATTCCCGATCAAGTTATTTGGCGCTCTTTTTTGCTGTGTTGTTTTTATTCTATAAATTCAGAAAGAAAGTGATATTAATTTTCCTGGCACTTTTTTTAATATTTATTCCTTTATTGCCAAGGCCTGGAGGCGAGGGAGTGAATTTGGCAAGAACATATACTGTCGTTGATAAATTTCAAAATTCTAAAACAGCGTTTAAAGTAATCAAAAAATCTCCTGTTTTTGGTATTGGCTTTGATAATATTTGTATTGCGACTTTGAATAATACAAATATTCATTCATGCAGCGGTTTTGATAATAGTATCTTATTTATAATTGCAACAACAGGAGTTATTGGATTTGTAATTTTTTTACAAATGATTTACAAAATAATTGTAAATACAAAGTTTGACGCCTTTGGCTTTGGGCTGTTGGCAAGTTTGATTGCGATTTTTATTCATGGAATGTTTACAGAAACTTTTTTTTATAATTTTGTTCTCGGCTGGATGGCGATTTTAATTGGGGTTACAAGAAAAGAAGTTAAGGGTTGAAAGTAACAGTTAAGTCAATTTCTTTTGTGTTTCCTGCTTGGTCGGTTGAAATAACTTTTATGGTATTTTGACCGTTTTGTAAAACAAACGGATAATTAAAATTTCCACCTCCGTCAAGAATTGCTATGTGGTCGTTTATCGTAATTGTATTATTTGGATCTGTAGAACCCTGAATGCTTATGTTTTGTTGTGTGCTTCCGTAGAAAGTCTGATTGTTTTGAGGACTACTTATTGTTAGATTTGGAACCTGATTTGTATAAGTTATTGTAACAGGGGATGTGTTGCTGCTTGTGTTTCCGTTTGAATCAACAGTTTGAGCGTAGATTGTGTTTTGACCATTTGTTAAGTTTACGTAGGTTGAAAAATTTCCATTTTGATCTGTCTGGGTTTCAGTTGAAGAGTTGTTGGTAAAAATTTTGACAGTTGCATTAGCCATAGCTGTGCCTGATACTGTTGCGGTTTTAATATTTGTAAATTGCGGAAGAGAAGAAAGATTTGGAGGGAGAACTGTTTGTTTGCTTGTCACTACAGGTGCTGACCCCGGTTTATTTACAATATTAAGAAATTTTGAGAAAAGCGGAATTCCAAATGCGATCAGCCAGACAATTATGAGTAAAGTTAGACCACCATATATTAATGTGCTTTTGATTGCGTTTTTGTTTTCTACTTCTGAAAGTCTTGATTTGTATGTTCTCATATTAACTGAGCCTCCTGTCAGAATTGAACTGACATTCGCGGTTTACGATACCGCCGTTCTGCCGTTGAACTAAAGAGGCATCGGCCTATTTTAACATGTCAGCAAAATTTTGACGCAGCTTTACGATTTTTGGATCGATGACTAATTTGCAGTAGGCTGCATTTTTGTGATTTTCGTAATAATTTTTATGATAATCTTCTGCTTTATAAAAGTTTTTATATTGTATAAGTTTCGTTGCAATTTTTTTGTCGTAATCTGTTTGAAGTTTGTTTATAATTTTTTCGGATTCGTCTTTTTGTATGTTGTCCAGATAAAAAATTGTTGATTGATATTGTGGCCCAATGTCTGCTCCTTGACCGTCTTCTTGTGTTGGATCGTGAGTTTTCATAAAAACATAAAGCAGGTCTTCGTAAGAAATAATTTTTGGATCAAATTCTATTTTAGCGCTTTCAACATGACCCGTTTTTCCTGAAGAGACTTCTTCGTAACTTGGATTTTTTACATCTCCTCCAGAATATCCTGGAATTACCGAAATTACTCCTTTTAGATTTTTGAAAAGAGCTTCCGTACACCAAAAACATCCTCCACCAAAAACTGCCGTTTCCATATTAATTTATTAATTTTATTAAATCATTGACTTCTTTTTCAATTAGATTCAAACCATTTTTCCAAAAGTCTTTATCTTCAATATTCAACCCAATTATTTTAAGAATGTTTTTAGGGTCTTGAGAGCCGCCTTGTGATAAAGCTTTTTTATAATTTTTTACAAAATCTTTCTTGCCTATTTTGTATAAATTAAATAAAGATAACGCTAACAAATCGCCAAAACAATAGGTAAATACATAAAAATTATAATGATAAAAGTGAAGAATTGGCATCCATAAATTTTCGTGATAATCGGATAAAGTCAGACCTTTACCAAAAGACTTTTGTAAAGTTTTTTGGTAAAGATTTCCGATTTCGTCTATTGTTAGTTCTCCTTTTTCGCGCCTTAATTTGTGAAGTTCGTTTTCAAAAATATAGAAATCGTTTTGGCGAAAAACAGTCGCGAATCCGTTTTGGATTTTAGCTGCAAGTAAATTTACTTTTAATTTTTGCTCTTTTAGATCGTTGAATATTTTTTCAAATACTAAGCTTTCTGCAAAAGTGCTTGCAATTTCTGCAGTTGCTGTTGAGGGATTAAATTCAAGATAATTGTTATTTTTAGATAAATAAGCGTGTATTGCATGACCTAGTTCGTGGGCTAATGTTGTTATATCGTTTAATTTACCTGTGAAATTTACAAAAACCAATGGATGTTTGGAAGGAGTTGCATACATGCAGAATGCTCCTCCTCTTTTTCCATTTTTAACTTCAGCATCGATCCAGTTTTTTTCAAAAAACATTTTTGCAATCTGGTAAAATTCTTCATCGAAATTTTTAAAAGAAGATAAAATTATTTCTTTTGCTTCGTCCCATGAATAAGTTTTTTCATCTATATTGTAAATATTTGAATATCTGTCCCATTCGTAAAGCTGTGATAATTTAAGCAGTTTCTTTTTTAAGAGATAGTATTTTTCGACTAGTTTTTGCCTTTCCAAAATTGCTTTCGACATGTTCTCGACAATTTTTTGGTTTACTTCATAACTAATAAATGTTGCTTCTTGAGGATATTTAAAACCGCGTATTTCATCGGAAATTTTTTTGTCGAGAATTAGAGTGTTTAGAATAAATGAGTAAAGGTTAGAATTTTTGGAAAATGTTTTTGAATAGGAAATTGTGGCATTTTCCCGTAGTTTTCTGTCAGGATTGTTTGACATTATCGATTGGATTTCAGAAATGGTTAGTGTTTTATTTTTGTCTTTTATTTTTAACTCAAATTTCTCAGTTGACTGTGTTTGGTCATAAAGCCTGACAAAAGCTTGAGAAGAAGTTTGAGATTTTTGAGTCATTATTTTTTCCTCGTTTTCTGAAAGAGTAAAAGGTTTCATTATTCGTAATGTAGTTAAAAAATGAGTAAAGTTTTTAATTTTCTTGTCGTTAAGTAATTTTTTGAATAATTTATCGTCTAAATTAATAATTTCCAGCTGATACCAAAGAATATTCGCATTTATCTGTGTTCCAAATTCGCTGGATGATTGATATAAGTTTTTGGAAATATTACTTATGGAATCTGTGGAAAAGATAAGCGATGCATAAATTTCTATAATCGCAGTTTTTTCAATTATATTTTGATAATCTAAAAGCGATTTCAGAAAAAGGGTTGAAGTAATTTTTGGAGAATTTATTTTATTTTTATAGATTTTATTGAAATTTTCTGTGAGGAATAAAATTTCTTTTTTATCTTTTTCTATTTTGGGGTCGGAAACTGAGTTATAAAAATCTGATAAGTTCCAGTTAATTTTATTATTCATATTATGAGCGGGATAAGCAAGCTTGTCTCGCTCCTTCGGAGCGGGATAGGGAAGTCGAATCCCTTTCTCTACCTTGGGAAGGTAGCGTTAAGCCGTTTAACTAATCCCGCGTAAACGAATTATATCAATTAACGCGGTATAGTAAAAACATTTCCGGTGTGAATCATTCTGGGGTTTGTAAGATGATTTGCTTCTGCGATTTGGTGCCACTTTGTGCCGTCTCCATAGGCGCGAATTGCAATGTTCCACAGGTTGTCTCCCTTTACAACTGTGTAGGAATTTTGGGTAATATTGTTGTTTGTTGATGCTGCTTCTTTTGTAATTTGAGGAGTTGGTGTGTTTGTTGGAGTGGGAGTTGCAGAGAAAGTTAATGACGGAATTGTTAGTATTTGGCCTATTTCTATTTGCGACGGGTTTGAAATATTATTTGCATCTGCAATTTGCTTCCAATCGTTTCCGTTTCCTAAAACTTTTTTGGCGATTTTCCACAAACTGTCGCCTTTTGTTACTGTATAAGTTTTGTTTTCATTAGTTGTGTCAGCTGCTTGTTGTGTAATTGAATTTTGGTGGCGAAGATTTGCAATGTATTTTCCTACAAAAATTCCGGCAATTATTAGAATAACGACTCCGAGGACAATGCTTAATTCCTGCTCGTGAAGCTTAATGTATTTTAAAATATTTTTTAGATCCATGTTGACTATCAACTATGGGCAGAAGTTGTTAAAGGAGAATTTAAGATATTATTAATGACTTGTCAATGGGGGATTTTGCGGGATCGATGGGAGTCGAACCCACCTCTACTCCGTGACAGGGAGTTATTCTAGCCGATGAACTACGACCCCGAATGTTTGTATTATATCTTATGTGATATATTAAGTCTATGAAAACTTCAAAAGAAATGACTAATATTGAAATTGCTGAACTACTTCGAGACATTGCTGCTGCGTATGAACTTCAAGATGCGAAAAATAATAAATTTAAGATTATTGCCTATGAGAGAGCAGCGGACTCTGTCGAGCATGCAACAAGCGAACTAAAAGATTTATGGGAAGAAAATAAAATGGATGAAGTGGATGGACTGGGAAAATCTATACAAGAGCATTTGGATGAAATTTTTAGAACAGGACATTCAAAACATTTTGATGAGCTAACAAAAGGTATTCCTGCAATTGTTTTTCAGCTTATGAAAATTCCTGGAATCGGAGTGAAAACAGCGAGTAAATTAGTTATGCAACTGAAAATTAAAAATTTAAGTGATTTAAAAAAAGCTGCGAATGATAATAAAATTGCCGAAATGGAGGGATTTGGAGAGCAGTCACAGGAAAAGATTTTAAAGCAGATTGATGAATTTGAAAAAAAAGAGCCTTCAAGAATGCTTTTGCCGTATGCAATGGAGATTGCTGAGGAAATTATGAATTATATGAAACAAAACAAAAATGTTGAGAGAATTGAGACCCTTGGGTCACTTCGAAGACAAGTCTCTACAATTGGCGATATTGATTTTGCTACAGCTACCAAAAAAGTAGACGACGTGATTGAATATTTCACAAAGTTTCCACGGGCAACAAGAATTATTGAAAAAGGAGAGCGAACTGCGGCGATACTTCTGCCTGGAAATGTTAGAGTCGATATGATTACTTGTGAGCCTCAAGCTTATGGAGCACTGTTACAACATTTCACTGGAGGGAAAAATCATAATGTTGCTCTTCGTGAGTTTTCTTTAAAAAAAGGACTTTCGCTAAGCGATTATGGAATTTACACAAAGCCTGGAGATAAAAATTCTCTTGTGGAAATTGCAAGTGAAAAAGATTTTTATGAAAAATGGCTAAAAATGGACTGGATTCCTCCAGAAATTCGCGAAGATGACGGAGAAATAAAAGCGGCACTAGCGCATAAATTGCCAAAGCTTGTCGAGCTGAAAGATATGAAAGGTGATTTACATATTCATAGCGACTTTGATATTGAAACAAGCCATGATCTGGGAAGTTCTTCTATGAAAACAATTTGTGAAAGAGCAAAAAGTTTGGGGTATGAATACGTTGCTTTTAGTGAGCATAATCCGAGCAAAAGTAAACACAACGCAAATCAGATTATTGAATTATTAAAACGAAAAAGAGAAGCTGTCGACAAATTAAATTCTAGTCTCAAAAATTTTAGGGCATTTAATAGTTTGGAAATTGATATTTTGCCAGATGGAAGTTTGCCAGTTCCTGAAGAAGGTTTAAAAACTTTAGATTTTGCACTGGTTTCTATTCATTCCAGTTTTGATTTGCCTAAAAACAAAATGACTGAGAGAATTTTAAAAGCTTTGAGTTATCCAAAAGTTAAAGTATTTGCACATCCTACAGGAAGGCTTCTTAATCAAAGACCAAGTATTGATGCTGATTGGGATTCAATATTCGGCGAAGCCGTTAAAAGGAATATTTTTATGGAAATAAATTCAGATCCGTCACGTTTGGATCTTCCCGATATTTTAGTGCATGATGCGCTACGAAAAGGAATGAAATTCACAATTGATACAGATACGCATTACGTTGATAGTATGGATAATATGAAATGGGGAATTAGTGTTGCCAGACGAGGCTGGTGCGAGAAAAAAGATATTGTAAATACCAGAAATTTGAAAGAATTTGAAAAATTGATGTTATAATCCTGTTATGTCATTAACTGAATCAGAAAATTTAATAAAGGGATATCGAGAAAATAATATTGTAGTCCCTGATGGAGTGGATGTTGCTAATTATTTAAGTTCACATCCTTTAGTGGTTGAGTATGCCTCTAAGGTGATAGGTGCATGTAGACGGGAGTTTGATTTGAATACTCAGTTGTCGTTAGAGGTATATAGGGATCAGGAGAGTACTGTTACTCAATTGACGCTATATGTCCGTCGACCAAGCTATACAATGGAAATTTATAGAAATTTGGATGAGAGAATTGAAAAAATCGTTTCGCAATACGATGATGAATATCCGCTCGAAAATGGCGAGCTTTTAGTGATGTGCGATTTTAAGCCATCTAGCTAACTTCAGGATTTATTAAGCTTTGTATAGAGTATAATATATTAGTAATGGAAATGAAGGTGATTTATTTATGAATTTATTTTTAATAATTTTACTTGTAATTGTTGTTGGAATTGGGCTTTGGCTGATGAGCACTTACAATTTTTTTGCACAGGCAAAGGTACGTATTAACGCAGCGGTTCAAGAGATTGGAAACCAATTAAAGAGACAAGCTGATTTAATTCCAAATTTGGAAGCTTCCGCAAAAGGATATTTAACTCACGAAAAAGAAGTTTATAAAATGCTTACTGATGCCAGAAAGGCAGTTGCTGGAGCAGTTGGAAGCGGAAACTTACAGAAAATGTCTGATGCTGGAGCTCAGCTTAATGCAGTTTTGCCAAAGCTTTCTATTGCAGTTGAAAGTAATCCTGAGCTTAAAGCTAATACTTTGGTGCAAAATTTGATGGATGAACTTCGAGATACAGCTGATAAAATTATGTATTCAAGAAGACTTTTGATTGATTTGACAGCAGACTTTAATTCAAGGCGAGTAACTTTTCCTACAAACATTATTGCAAACATGATGAATGTCCAAGAAATGAAAGGATTAATTACACCTACTGATGGAGAATTTTTGAACGTAAGTGACGCTGATACACAAACTCCAAAAGTAAGCCTTTGATATGGCAGTAAATAATTTTTACGAAGCAATTTCTGTAAATAAGAGAAAAAGCCTAATTGTTGTGATTGGGTTTGTTCTCTTTGTTGCCCTATTTGTATATATAATTTCGAATGCATTTGCCTATTATTTCGGTTATGAAGTCGGGGGGCTTGGGATTGCAGGGATTGCTCTAATTGTTTCAGGCGTAATGAGCTTTGCTGGATATTATTGGAGCGATAAAGTTGTTCTTACAATGTCCGGGGCGAGGCCTGCTTCAAGGCAGCGTGATTTTGAATTTTATACTGTAGCACAAAATATGGCGATTGCTGCCGGAGTGCCAACTCCAAAATTATATGTAATTGAAGATGATGCGCCAAATGCTTTTGCAACAGGGCGCGATCCAAACCATGCCGCAATTGCTGCGACTCGAGGGCTTCTTGATCGATTAAACCGTACAGAGCTTGAAGGAGTTATTGGACATGAAATGACACATGTACGAAATTATGATACAAGACTTGGGGCTTTAGTTGCAGTTATGGTTGGTTTGGTTGCACTTCTTGGTGACTGGTTTTTGAGAATGAGTATGTTTGGAGGATTTGGAGGAAGACGCCGCAACAATGACAGCGAAAGCGGACAGCTGGGAGCAATATTTTTAATCTTGGGATTTTTATTTGCGCTTTTGTCGCCTATTGTTGCAACATTAATACAACTTGCGATTTCAAGACGAAGAGAATTTATGGCTGATGCTGGGAGTGTTGAGCTGACAAGGCAGCCTTCAGGATTAATTCATGCTCTTGAAAAAATTTCAGTTGTTGATGAACCTTTGAAAGAAGCAAATAAAGCAACCGCACATTTATATATAATTAATCCTTTTAAAGAAGGGCACAAGGCTGTGAGCTGGTTTAGTAATTTATTTAATACCCACCCTCCTATAAAGGATAGAATTGCTGCACTCCAGAAAATGATGTAATTCTTGACACTTGGGCCTATAATATGTATATGAGAAGTCCTGATAGGATAGTTGAAGGTGAACTTGATGCCTATGCGGAAGCGTTTGTTGCATGGTTCTGTGAAAAAATATCCTCACGCAACAGTTTTGATGGTATTACTCTTAAAAAGGGAACTCCTGCTGGGGATGCTGTTTTTATAAACGGAAAAATATATGGATATCTCCGAAAAAGAGGGGAACAATTAGATTTAACAGAAATGAGAAACTTGATATTTAATAGTGCAAGCGACGAAGAAATATCTGACGAAACAATTTGTGAGCAGGTTTTAAAAGTAAAAAAGATAATGTTTTCTTTGAATACTTCAAAATAAAGTGTATAAATAAATACAGGGGGTGATTTTTTTGATAACTCTTGAAAAAGCTAAGAAAGCATTAGAAGCTGCTGAAAATAAAGCAAAAGAATTAAAAGTTGAAGTTTCTATCGCTATTACGGACGATCACGGAGTCTTAATCGCAGGAAGTAAAATGGATGGAGCTTTTTATATAAGTCCAAAATTTGCTTTTGAAAAGGCATTTACATCTGCAAATTTAATGATGCCTACATCAACACTGCTTGCTTATGCGGCAGATAATAAACCATATTTTGGTGTGAATACACTTTTTGGAGGTCAATTAACAGCAATTGCTGGAGGGTTACCGGTTAAAAAAGAAGGGAAAGTGATAGGAGCTGTTGGTGTTGGTGGGTCTGCTGATACATCACAAGATGCAGAATGTGCTAAAGCAGCTGTAGAAGTTTTGGAAAACTAAAATCCTATAATATTGATAATTATTAAGGGAAGAGATATAATTTTAAAATGTCAGATAGTAGAACAGTTGAAAGTTTAGCCACTCCTTTAAAAATAGAACAAGGGAAAGCTCTTCGACTTCAGGCGAATCGACATGGTGATTTAGTAATAGCTGCAAATATAATAAAAAATGGAGGTGTTGGTATAGCTCCGTTTAAAGGACCGTTTGGATTCTTTGGAGATTATGATAACAAGGAAGCAAATGCTCGTGTTATGTATGATATAAAACATAGAGCACCTGGAAAAATTCTTAGTGCTATAATTCGTCCTGATAATTTGCATTCACATGTCGACTTTTCTAAAACTTCTTATACCCAGGAAGATATAAAACATTTTCAAACAAAATTGCATGCATTGGGTGTTAGATTGCCAGCAAAATCAGAAGTTCCAGAACATATGACAGTTGATGGTACTATTATGTCGATTTGGTCAGAATATGACCCAATAAATATTATAATGACTCAATTTCAAAATTTAGGAGGAAGAGCGTTGTTTGGTACCTCTGCAAATGAAAGTCATGAGCCAACGATTATCAAAGTTGAAGATGCGTGGAATAAATTTGGAGATAAGGTTGATTTTATTTTAGAGGAAGATTTATCGTACTTACCTGAAGAAAGAAGGATGTCTACTACTTTAGTTGATTTTACAAAAGATGTGCCTATTCAAATGAGAGCTGGAAATGTTTCAGTGCAAGAGATTAATTCAGTTTTGAGGCAAAGAAATAAACCAGACTTGTTGATTCCTTAAAAGATTATTGATTTATTTAATAGAAAGTATAATACTAGACTATGGTTGAGATAAATCCAAGAGAAATCCAAAAAGAATTTATAGAAGGACACATTAGTTCAAAACCTGAAATTAACAGTTTGGAACCGTTTACAAAAGTTGATGAGTCGGAGATTAAAAAACTAAAAGGTCATATTGATGGAGAACATGAACTTGCAGTAGATTATAGTGTATCAAGCGAAGATCCTCTTGAATAACTTCATTTTTGTTTCTGGTAATGTAATAATGAACTATGTCAATTGTTTTGGTTGTTGTAGTTACTTTTATAGCAACAACTTTATTTGAAGCTATAGTTTTTTACATTCAACATAAACGTTATACTGCAAGTTATAATAAAGAGAAAAAATCTTTTGAAGTAGCTCGAAAAATAGACAATTTGCTTTTACAAAAGACAGATTCGACATCTACTATTCAAAGATTGGCAGATTTTTTGCCAAATGAACTAGACTTTGCTACTGGTGTTATTGCTCTTTATGATGAACCAAAAGGAGTTATAAGAAGAGTTGCAGCTTCAAATACAACTGAGGCAGCCGAGGCAATAAAAGCTCTTAGTATTCCTTTTGCTCAAATTGCAATTCCGGTTGGTGATGAAAATAATTTGATGGCTAAAGCGCTTCGCGAAAGGAAAGAATTTTTTACAACAAATGTTGATGATGTTTTTATTCCAGTTTTGTCAAGTGATGAGTCTGAAAAAATTCAGCAAATAATGTCTACACAGCTTACTATTGTTTATCCAATTTTTATTTCTGATAAGCCGCTAGGAGTTTTTATCGCCAGTTCTAAGAAAAGATACTTATCAGAATACGAGAAAGATATTATTGGGGTTTTTGTTGATGGTGCAGGGATTGCTTTACAAAATTCTCAATTATTTACTTCTCTTGAAACAACAACCAATGATTTGAAAATTGCAAATGAGCGTTTACAAAAAGTTGACGAGATGAAAGATGAATTTATATCAATTGCGAGCCACGATTTGAGGACCCCACTTACTGTTGTTAAGGATTATCTTTACTTAGTTGCTAAGGAATTAAACAACCACGACACTGTTGATGTTGTAGTACAAAATATAAATACTGCGCAGAAGGCGACTGAACATGCAATAAATTTGGTAAATGATATGCTTGACGTGTCAAGAATAGAAGCGGGAAGAATAATGCTTAATATAACTAGTTTTAATTTATTTGATTTAATGGCAGAAATAGTTAATGAATTAAAAATTACAGGACAACCTAAAAAAATAACTTTAGATTTTCAAGCTGATTCTGTTTTGGCAATTAAAGCGGATATTGATCGAACAAGACAAATTATAGTTAATCTTATTAGTAATTCGATTAAATATACGCCAACTGGTGGTTTGGTTAAAGTTTATGCAACAAAAGTTAATAATGAAATACATGTTTCAGTTTCTGACAACGGAATAGGTATTAAAGCAGAGGATTTGTCTAAATTATTCACAAAATTTGGGAGACTTGATAATAGTTTGACAGGTGTCGCTAAAGCTCCTGGGACGGGACTTGGGCTTTATATAACTCGCAAACTTGTTGAGCTTCAAGGAGGAAAAATTTGGGTGGAAAGCGAATATGGAAAAGGAAGTAAATTTATTTTTACACTACCATCTGCTTAACTTTTTCAACTAATTGATCGGGATTTACACTTGTTTTTAGGATTACATATTTTGCACCAAGCTTATCTGCCTCTTTGAAAATTGGCTCCTGGGAAAGATTTGTTAATAAAACTATTGGACCATTGGGATTTTTTGGACCTTGTTTGCTTAATTCCCGAAGAACTGTAATTGCGTCCATTTTCGGAAGCATGACATCAAGAAGAATTAAATTGTAACCGCCATTTCTGATTTTATTTAATCCCTGCTCGCCGTCTTCTGCTGTGTCAACCTGGAAGCTATTTTGCTGGAGAACGCTAGCGTAAAGATTTCTTACATCCGGCTCATCTTCGATGACTAATATTTTTGCCATGAACTCATATTACACTATTTATGGGTTATTTCAAGGGATTTTAATAAGGGCAATTATAACCATCTTTATCTAACCAGACAGATGCGTAGTCTACATAAACTATATTATCAAAATCCGGTTTACTTATATTATCAATGTCTTGGTATATTATGTTTGTATTTTCTGCTCCAGTTGCTGAAGGGTCGAGATTTTGGTAAGTGGTTGTGTCAACTTCAAACGCAGAATTGAAATGATAAAGTCTAGCTCGCCAGTCAAAATCTGCAATTTCATCACTTTGAAGAACGGGGCCTTGTATTATTTTTGTGTCGATATCTTCAATCCAGGCTGCACTACCCAGATAAACATCGGGCCCGGCAATAACTCCAGTAAAAATATTCGGATCTTTTCCTATTCTTGCTGCTTCCAGACCTTTCATGTAATTTGCATAGTCATTATCCATTCGAAGAGTTTTTCCTTTTAGGTTGTAACCTAAACTTAAATGAGTCATTTGATAAGAAGGAAGAGATTTTTCAAAACAACCAAGAAAATCGTAATAACCTTTGTTTATTATTTCGTTTGAAATTTTAAAAATATGATCGCAGGTGGGAACATTAACATAACCATTTTTAAAACATGTGTCTGTATCTTGAGCATTTGTAACCTGAGGAGCAAATGCAAGTGAAAAAGACAAAATAACTATCGGCACAGCTTCTCGTAATTTTTTCACAGGCAATATATCTGACGATTTAATAAATCTTTCGGGCATAAAATAAATTTTGCTTAGAGCCTTATATGGATTCTGAAAAAAGAAGTTTCGTTACTTGATTTAACTTACGTTTTAACCAAAGCCATTATACAAACTGCAAATTTACACTGTCAATATTAAATATTTAATACATAACAGTGCTGTTGATTGGTGATGCTTAAGTTCTCCGGAAGTTTTTTTCTCAAACTGCTTATTCTCATTGAGAGCACAACTAATGGTCTTTTGGGATTAAACCGATCATCTTTTTCATATAAATCATCTAATAATATTCCGTAAGGAATTGTTTTATTTGGATTTTGCGCCAATCTTTCGAAAATAATATCTTCTTGCCACGTTAAATATATTCTTTGATTGTTTAATTTTATAAAGCCCAATATGGGTGTGTATTCACACTCTCCGAGATTAGTGTGTTTGAAAATAGACTGCTCAACTGACATATATGTATATTAATTTACAAATTTACACTGTCAAGCCAATAAGATATTATATAGGCATGGCAAAACTTACTTTGGATGACACAAAAAAAGTTGCTAGCCTTGCTAGACTTCAGCTGACAGATAAAGAAATAGAAAAATTTACAAAACAACTTTCTAAAGTGCTTGACCATATTGATGAACTTAATCAGATTGATACAAAAAACGTAGAGCCAACTTCGCAAACAACCGGACTTGTAAATGTTTTAAGAAACGATGAAATTGATGAAACAAAAGTTTTAACTCAAGATGAGGCATTAAGCGGGACAGAGAATACGATAAATGGATTTTTTGTAGTGCCACAAATACTTAACAAGAATGTTTAAATCCATAAAAGAAACTCAGGAAAAATTATTAAAGAAAGAGTTTACTTGTGTCGAATTGGTCGATAAATATCTTGAAAATATAAATAAAAGAAACAAAGAATTGAATGCGGTTTTAACTATTTCAGAAGAATTAGCCTATAAACAGGCAAAGGAAGATGATAAATTAATTGAAGATCTTGGAGAAGAAGCGTTTAAGCAATTTCCTTTACTTGGAGTAACTGTAATTCATAAAGATCTTTTCTCCACAAAAAATATTAGAACGACTGCTGGAAGCAAAGTTTTGGAGAATTACATTCCAGCTTATAGTGCGACAGTTGTAACAAAAATGGAAAAAGCTGGAGCAATAATGCTTGGCAAAGCAAATCAGGATGCCTGGGCTCATGGATCAAGCGGCGAAAATTCTGATTTTGGTCCGGCAAAAAATCCACATAACAGCGATTATGTGCCAGGAGGATCTTCATCGGGAAGCGCTGCTGCGGTTGCTGCAGAATTTTGTCTTGTTGCAACTGGAACTGACACTGGAGGTTCAATAAGAAACCCTGCGAATTTTTGCGGTGTTGTTGGACTAAAACCGACTTATGGAACTGTTTCAAGATATGGAGTGATTGCGATGGCAAGTTCTCTTGATTGTCCTGGGCCAATTGGAAACTGTGTGGAAGATGTACAAAAAGTTTATGAAATAATAAAGGGAGAAGACGGAATGGATGCGACTGTTAAAAATTTTGATTTAGGAAATCTTGAAAAGAAAAAAATCAAAATTGGAATTCCGAAAGAATATTTTATTGAAGGGCTTGATGAGGAGGTAAAGAAAAGTGTAATGGATGCTAAGAAAGTTTTTGAAGAAACGGGAATTGAATTTGTTGATATCAGTTTGCCTTATACAAAATATGGAATTTCTGCTTATTACATTATTCAGCCAGCAGAAGTTTCGTCAAATTTGGGAAGATATGATGGAATTCGATTTGGAAACGGCCGAGATGCTTTTGGAGATGAAGCAAAAAGGAGGATAATGCTTGGGACTTATGTTTTAAGCGCTGGATATTATGATGCGTATTATTTGAAAGCTCAGAGAGTGCGTACTAAAATAATTCAGGATTTTGACGAAGCTTTTAAGGAAGTTGATGCAATACTTGCTCCGGTTTCTCCAACGCCAGCTTTTAAACTTGGAGAAAAGGCGCACGATCCAATTAAAATGTATTTAGCTGATGTTTTTACTGTGACAGCAAATATTGCTGGGATTCCGGGAATTGCAATTCCTTACGGTAAAACAAAAAATAATTTACCTCTTGGTTTTCAACTTATTGGGCCAAGATTTGGAGAAGGAGAACTTTTTGAATTGGGAAGGAAATTTGAAAATGTTAAAAAGTAAATTATTTAAGAATTACAAATTTACTGCTCTTTGGATTTCCCAAATTCTTTCGCAGCTAACTATAAATATTTTGAGCTTTGTAATTCTAATTCATATTTTTCAGGAGACTGGATCTACAATTGCCACATCACTTCTTTGGATTGCTTATGCGCTTCCTGCAGTTTTATTTGGGCCTTTTGCGGCAGCATGGACTGACCTAATGGAGAAAAGAATTGTACTTATGATTTCTAATTTGCTGCAATCAATTGTTGTTTTTTTATTTGCGATTTTGCTTTATAAAAAATTAATTTATTTATCTTATATCGTTGTTTTTCTTTATTCTCTTTTCAATCAATTTTATGTTCCAGCGGAAGCGGCGACACTGCCTGTTTTAGTTAAAGATGACGATTTGCCTCAGGCCAATTCTTTCTTTTTTATAACTCAACAATCCTCTCTTGTTGTTGGATTTGGAGCTGCAGGATTACTTGATACAGTTTTTGGATTCCGTGCAACTTTGTTTTTAGTATCGCTATGTTTATTTATTGCCTTTGTTGCGGTTACTTTTTTACCGAAATTAAAACCATCAGCAAAGCTTCCAACAACTTTTGAAAAAGGAGTTAAGAAGTTTTTTGATCAAATTGTTGAAGGTTACGAATTTATAAGAAACACAAAATCAGTTTTCTTCCCGTTTTCACTTCTTCTTGGAGTGCAGGTTATTTTGACAGTTATTGTTACAAACTTGCCCCGAATTGCAACGGATATTATGAAGGTATCTGTAAACACTTCAAGCCTCATTGTTATTGTCCCTGCTGGAATTGGAGCGATCATCGCAACACTTTTGATTTCAAAGTTTTTCAAAAAACATATTAAGCGAAAAACCGTTATTTTGTCATCGCTTACTCTTTTTGCAATTTCAATCCTGGTTGTTGCAATATTTATTCCGTTTATCAGTTTGATGTGGGTGCGTATTGCAGTTGCTGCAATTTTCTTTGTGGTTGCGGGAATGGGAGCTGTCGGAACTTTAGTTCCATCTATTACTTATTTGCAAGAAGAAACACCAAAAGATTTATTGGGAAGAGTCTTTGGAAATTTCTGGTTTCTGACAACTCTTGCCACAGTTATTCCAGTTCTTTTTTCAGCTACAATTACTGATTTACTGGGAGTAAGAGTTTTAGTTATATTACTTGGACTTATTTGTATTGGAGTCGTTTATTTATTTAGATATGAAAAACTTTAAAACTGTTATTGGACTTGAGGTCCATGTGGAGCTTGCGACAAAATCAAAGATGTTTTGCTCTTGCTCTGCAGATCATTTTGGAAAGGCGCCGAATACGCAAGTTTGCCCTGTTTGTTTGGGGCTTCCTGGAGCATTGCCATTTGCAAATGTGAACGCAATCCATTCTGTCGTTAAGTTTGGGTTAGCATTAAATTGTAAAATAAATAATTTTTCAAAACTGGATCGCAAACATTATTTTTATCCTGATTTACCAAAGGCCTATCAGATTTCTCAATATGATTTACCTCTTGCCTATGAAGGAGAAGTAAATGGAATTAAAATTCGCAGGGTTCATATTGAAGAAGATACCGCAAAGCTTCAACATACTGATGGAAAAAGTTTGGTAGATTTTAATCGCTCAAGTGTTCCCCTTATGGAAATGGTGACTGAACCAGATTTTGATTCTGTCGATAAAGTAGTTGAGTTTTTGAAGGAAATACAGCGAATTGTTAGATATTTAGGCATATCTACTGCTGATATGGAAAAAGGGAGTATGAGACTTGAAGCGAATGTCTCTTTGAAAAAACCAGGGCAAATTGAATTGCCAAATTACAAAGTAGAGCTTAAAAATATAAATAGTTTTGGATTTCTGAAAAAAGCAGTCGAAGCAGAATTAAAAAGACAGCAGGAAATTTTGGAAAATGGCGAAACTCCAGGGCAGGAAACAAGAGGATTTGATGAAAGAACCGGGAAAACAGTTTTGCAGCGAAAGAAAGAAGAAGCAAATGACTATAGATATTTTCCAGAGCCGGATATTCCGCCAATCACTTTTACTAAAGATGTTATTGATGTCTTGGAACAACAAATACCTGAACTTCCAAATCAAAAAAGGAAAAGATATAAAGAAGAGTTTGGATTGAGTGAAACTTATATTGAAGTGCTAGTAGATGATCGCGATCGTGCTTTGTATTTTGAAAGAGCAATTAAAGAAAAATTAGATGGCATAATGCCGAAAGACGTTGCAGGACTTATGGTAAATACAAATTTGGATAAAGAGTTTGAAGAACCGGCTCTGATGATGAAGAAAGTTTATGAATTATTGAAGAAAGATTATGCAAGTGACGAGGAAACTAAAAATGTAGTAGAAAATGTAATGAAAAATAATTCAAAAGCAGTGCAGGATTTCCAAAGCGGAAACGGAAATGTTATTGGATTTTTGATTGGACAAGTGCAGAAAGAATTGAAAGGAAAAGGAGAACCAAAATTAGTACAACAGCTTCTAAGAGACTTATTGACTAAATAAAAAGAATTGATATATTAGTTTTATGGTAGAAGCATTACAAGTTACAGATGAGATTAAAAGAATACGGGGTCTTCATAATTATAATTTGGTTGATGAATTAAAAAAGGGAGAAAGTCCCGAAAAAGTGATGGATCATGTTGGTGAAATTCAAAGAAGATATCAATTGATGAAAGATATAAATGAAGATCTTGTAAAATTTGAAGTAAGTACAGATTTATCTGAAATTGGAAAAATTCAATTTAAAATTTTAGATATGTTAAAAAGAGAAACGGGAATTAGAGATGTTACAACAAATATGTTATCTGATGAGTTTAAAACCCCTGGGAGCTATAATTTTGTGACAGCATTTTGGGGATTAATTCGTGAAAATAAAATTAAACATGATAAGGATTATATTGTTCGATTAATAGATGAAGTGTCGTGATAAAATGATTCATGGCCAATAAGTTTGTACATTTGCATCTTCATACTGAATATTCGCTTCTTGATGGATTAAGTAAAATTTCAAAATTACTTACTCGCGTCAAAGAAATGGAAATGGATACTGTAGCTATTACAGACCACGGGACAATGTACGGCGCAATTGAATTTTATAAAAAAGCAAAGGCGGAAAATGTCAAACCAATTATTGGAGTCGAAGCTTATACGGTTCTTCATGATCACAAGGAAAGGCCAGAAAAAGAAAGGTTTAATTACAATCATTTGCTTCTTCTTGCCAAAGACGAAGAGGGATATAAAAATTTGATGAAAATTACTTCAATTGCTCATCTGGAAGGCTATTATTACAGGCCAAGAATCCAGAGAGAACTTATTGAGAAATATTCTAAGGGAATTATTTGTACTTCAGCTTGCGTAAACGGAGAAATTGCAAGAGCTTTTATTGAAGAAGATCCAAAGCGAGCAAAGGAAACTGCGACCTGGTTTCAACAAGTGTTTGGTGATGACTATTATTTGGAAATTCAGCGACACGAATATGACAAACATGTTGAAACTGCGCCCGATGAAATGAAAGCAGAGCTTCGTGAGCAATCAAGAATTGAAAAACTGGTAAATGAAAATGTGGTGAAACTTTCTCGCGAAATGGGAATACCATTAATTGCTACAAATGATGCACATTATATAAATAAGGAAGATGCTAATGCTCAGGATGTTTTGGTTTGTGTAGCAACAGGAAAGAAAGTCACAGAGACAAAACGAATAAGAATGGTTGACGCGCCAACTTATTATGCAAGGCCTTATGAGGAAATGGCTGCGCTTTTTCCAGATTACCCAGATGCACTTGAAAATACAGTCAAAATTGCAGAGAAATGTAATTTGGAAATTTCTACTTTTGGAAAATGGTTTTTCCCAAAATTTCCTCTTCCAAATGACGAAGATTCAGGTGAATATCTAAAAAGAATTGCAAATGAAAAATTAAAAGAAAAATTTGGGGAACCAACAAAAGAACTTCAGGAAAGATTAGATCACGAGCTTGGGATTATTAATACAAAAGGTTATGCACCTTATTTTTTGATTGATATGGACCTTGCAGCGTGGACTCGTTCGCAAGGAATTATTACAAATACAAGAGGATCGGCAGCTGGAAGTTTGACTTCGTTTGTTTTAGGGATCACAACAGTAAACCCTGTGAAATATTATTTGCCTTTTGAAAGATTTTTAAATCCTTATAGACCTTCGCCGCCTGATATTGATTTTGATGTTGCAGACGATAAACGTGATCAAATTATTGGATATATTTCGCAGAAATATGGAGCTGATAAAGTTGCGCAGGTTTGTACTTTTGGAAGAATGCTTGCTCGGGCTGCAGTGCGCGATGTTGCAAGAGTTTTGGGCTATGAATACGCTGTGGGGGACCGTATTTCCAAAATGATTCCACCTCCAAAACAGGGATTTCCAATTAATATAGATAAAGCATTAACAGTTAACCCTGAGCTTAAAAACCTTTATGATACTGATCCTGATGCGAAAAAAATTATAGATTTAGCCAAACAAGTTGAAGGAAGCGCTCGGCATGTATCAGTCCACGCAGCTGGAGTTGTTGTAGCTCCAACTACAATGACAGATTTTTCACCTGTTCAAAAAGAACGTGATGGAGACAAAATTATAACTCAATATGAAATGCATGCGGCTGAAGATGTTGGGCTTATTAAGTTTGACATGCTTGGTATACGAAACTTATCAATTTTGGGGCTTGCTGTGAAAATTGTTGAAGAAAGACATAAAACAAAAATTGATTTGCATGAAATCCCGATTGAAAACGATCCTCGAGCTAAAAAGACTTTTGATATGCTTGCTGAAGGGGGGACAATGGGAGTTTTTCAGCTTGGAAGCGCTGGAATGACAAAATATATAAAAGAACTGAAACCGAATAAAGTTGAAGACCTTATGGCTATGATTGCGCTATATCGCCCTGGTCCAATCGCTGTTATTCCTGAATATATTGCCCGCAAAAATAATCCAAAACTTATTAGTTATTTGGATCCAAGAATGGAGAAATTTTTGGGGGCCTCTTATGGATTGATTGTCTATCAGGACGATCTTCTTTTTTGTGCACTTGATTTGGCCGGATATACATGGGAAGAAGCGGATAAATTTAGAAAAGCTGTCGGAAAGAAAATTCCAGAAGAAATGGCAGCACAAAAAGAAAAGCTTGTGAACGGAATTATTGCTCATGGGCAAACAAAAGAATTTGCGGAGCATTTATGGCAACTTTTTGAACCCTTTCAGGCTTATGGATTTAATAAAGCACATGCTGCGTCATACGGAATGGTTGTTTACCAAACAGCCTACATGAAAGCAAATTACCCGGTTGAATATATGACTGCGCTTCTGACCTGTGAATCAAACGATAAAGATAAAATAACTGAAGCAATTGGGGAATGCAGACGTATGGGGATAACTGTTTTGCCGCCTGATATTAATAAATCTGATGTTGGATTTACAATTGAAACAACAGCAGACGGAATTGATGCGATACGGTTTGGGCTTTCTGCAATTAAAAATGTGGGGCATGCAGCAGTTGAGGCAATTCTTGAAGCACGAAAGGAAGGAGATTTTGTGAATTTATATGATTTTCTTGAAAGAATTGACGGAAGACGGGTCAATAAAAAAGTTTTGGAAAGCCTTGTTAAAGTTGGGGCAATGAGCATTTTTGGCAAAAGAAATGCAGTTTTCTCGTCTATTGATGAGATAAAAGCAAAGATAAAACCTAAAAAAGCTGCAGCACAGCAAGGTCTTTTTGGAGACGAGATGATAGAAAAAGCTGCGCCAACCAATATTCAGCTTGCTAATGTGGATGAATTTTCTGAAGATGAGATGCAAAGCTTTGAGAAACAACTCTTAGGATTTTCTCTTTCAGCCAAGCCTCTAAATGAAACTATCGGAGAGCTGATGAATTATTCAACACACCGGGCAAATGAATTTAGCCCGGACCATTTTCCAAAAGAACCAATCAAATTTGCTGGAGTAATTAGCGAAGTGAAAGTTGTTGTTACCAAGAAAACTCAAGCCCAAATGGCGTTTGCCAGGGTTGATGATGAAACAGGAAGCGTGCGTGTGGTGATTTTCCCGAAGCTTTATAAAGAAACACAAAAACTTTGGATTGAAGCTACTCCAGTATTACTTAGCGGTAAACTTGATGCACGGGAAGATGAAATTAATATGCTTGTAGATACAATAGATACAAAAGACACGATTAAAAATAAAAAGCAGGAGTTTTTGCTTAAAATCCCTAAAGATACAGATGTTGAAAGATTAAAGGAACTTAAATCTCTACTTTTGCAAAATCCGGGAGGAGATAAGGTAGTATTAATTTTTGAGGGGACAGGACGAAGAGTTGAGCTTAATTTTGGAATTTCCTGGAGCCCGAACTTAATGCGCGAAATTGACAGCCTTCTTGAAGCTTGAGCTTAAATCGTGTAAAATACACCTATGTCATTAACCTTGAAGCACAAGACAACCGAATTTGGCGTTGGAGATGAAGTCCGTATCCGACTTAAAGTCCAAGAAGGAGAAAAAACCAGAAATCAAATTTTTGAGGGAATGGTTATTGGAATAAAGGGAGACGGAGAAAACAAGACTTTTACAGTTCGAAAAATTGCTGAGGGAAATGTTGGCGCTGAAATGATTTTCCCAATAAATACTCCAAGCATAGATGAAATCAAAGTTGTTCGAGTTGGGCATGAAGGAGCACAACACGCTAAGCTTTATTATGTGCGTGAGAAATCAAGAAGAGAAATTGAAAAGATTTATTCAAGAGCAAAGAACAAAAATGTTGCTCCAAAAGCTCCTAAGAAAAAGACAGAAAAGAAAGAAACTAAAAAAGCTTCAGTAAAAAAAGTTGCTTCTAAGAAAGTGAGTAAATAAATGCCAATAGAAGCATTGGTTCGTCTTGAAGATCAACGAGTTGATCCTACAACTTATATTAATTTTTCTCGCCTTTCTAGAGTTGATCATTGGTATCGAAGATTAGCTAGCGAAGCAGCTTTTTATACTGGTACTGCGTTAGGCAATTTACATTCATTCCAAAAAAGTTTAGATGGAGACGAACAGACGGAGGTTACCGGCCGTATAACATTGGAGGTTATAGGTGCTTATAACAAAGGGCTTGCGATGCTTGGTAAAAAGTATGTTGAGGAAGCAAACCAAAGATGTGAATTTGTAATGCAATATAATACAGAGAATCATCGAGAGTTTGGTACAGAATTTATGCAGGAAGTTAAAAGTATTTATGGATCATTAATAAGTGAATAAAGAAATATTTTTCTGATTGTTTGGATTTTCGATATACCTTCTTAAAATTTTATAAGTATCATAATCAAAAATGTAATCTTTTTTTAGATTCTCCAGACTCTCATTTTCGTTTTCAAGACTTCCTAAATAACACCATTTATCTATTACATGTATTGTTTCTTTTTCATAAGATTCTTTTATCATAATTGGCCCGTCAAATTTCCAGCGCTTAACTTTTTTCGCAAAGAATGCATCGTCAAAGCGCATATTATAACGAAGATTTAATTCTTTACCACAACAAGCACCATTACATTGCCCCATTTGTGAATAAAGACATGCACCTTTTCCTTTATCGAGTCCTAATAATCTTGGGCAAAGTTTATTTTCTTTTGCAACTTGATATAAATAATCCTTTAATTGTTTAATTGATCTAAAAGTGCCAAGGATATTTTCTACGGCCGCAGGCCCGCAAGCTTTGCTTATATCTTTTTCATTAAATTTATCTATTGTCGTAACTTCTATAGTGTTATAACCCTTTTTATTTTGAGATTTAACAAGAACCAACATTTTCTTAGATTCGCGAAGCATTCTATTAAATAATGGTTTTTCTTTTTTAATTAAATAAGATTCCAAAAGCATTGCGCTTAAATCTCCAGCTGTTTCTTTATATTCAATTGATTTAATGGTTTGAATAATTTTCATGTCAGTATTACTACCGTAATCATTTGAGAAGTGAGACAAAACTCTGTCGCGGATATTTACGCTTTTGCCAATATAAATTGGTGCGCCATTTTCATCAAAAAATAAATAAACTCCAGGAGACTCAGGAAGATTGTCGACTGTGTCCAGCGAAATATTTTGCGGAAGAGTGGGCTTTTTCATTACAAAATTGATTGCATCGTCTAAAACTTTTGGAGAATTTAATTTTTGAGAGATCTGGAAAAAATCCCATAAAACTTTAGCATCTCCATATGCCCTATGACGGGCATTATTTTTGATTGCAAACTTTTCCTGAATTGCGTCTAGATTGTAGTGAGATAATCCTGGATAAAGCCGCCTGGCAAGCTTTACTGTGCAAAAGTGTTTATTCTTAAAATTAACTCCTAATCTTCTAAATTCATTTCGGACAAAACCATAATCAAAACGGACATTGTGAGCAATAAAAATACTTCCGTCTAAAATTTCCACCAGTTTTTCTTTGATGTCTTCAAAAAGCGGAGCACTTGTTAAACTTATTGAATTAATTCCTGTTATTTCTTCAATATAGGGATCAATATGCATCTCGGGGTTTACTAAACTTTCAAAAGTTTCCGTCAAAATATTATTTTCGACTCGAAGAATGCCGATTTCTATGATTCGGCCTGAAACTGGATTGGTCCCAGTTGTTTCAATATCTACAAAACAAAGCGGATCTTGGGGCATCCATACAAAATAACAAACAAAACTAGATTTAGCAAGCTAATGAATTACGAATGTTTCTCCGTTTGGTAATATTTTGTATAAACTTGCATTAAAATAGAAAAACTTTGGAGCTTCTGCATCTTCTGCAAGCATTCGAAAGAACATTTTATAATTATTGAATGTTTGTTTTCCTGATATTAAACACATTCCATCCTCTGGTCCGTCAACATTCATTACTACGTGATGGGACTGTCCAGTTTCGTTATCATCTAAAATAAAATGAGCATAGACTAATCTTCTGAGATGTTCATTTTCTTCTTGATTTAAATATTCTTTTCCAAATAATTCTTCTAAATGTACGATTAATTGTTGTGTTTTTTCTTGATTCCGTATAAATCTTGGTTCGTACTCAGGCATTTTCTAAATCTAATGCTAATTATTTATTTTTACAAGAAGCGTGTATACTGGTTTCATGCTTATTTTGGGTATTGACCCTGGAACTGCGACGACTGGCTGGGGACTAATTGAAAAACTTCAAGACAAAGATTTTGAAATACTTGAATGGGGACTGATTGAAACTAAAAAAGAAACAGCTCCTCATATTAGACTTCACGAAATACATGAACAAATGCTTTCTATCTTGGATAAATATCGACCAAATGTTTTGGTAATGGAAAAAGTTTTTATGTTTAATAATGCAAAAACTGTGATAAGAGTAAGCCAGGCACAAGGAGTCATTCTCCTTGCATCAAGCAGCTGTGGTTTTGATATTGAAGTTTATGAATATGCTCCGCAAACAATTAAAAAATTAATTACAGGGTCGGGGCGCGCCAAGAAAAAGGAAATGGATATAGCGGTGCATGCAATACTTGGAAATAAACTTGACAAAAAAGATTTGAAAGACGGGTTTGGAAAATCACGAAAAATGACAAAGACTTATGTTGATAATGCAATTGATGCACTTGCGATTGCAATGAGCCACTTGATGAAACTTCAGGAAGATATATTATCTAAGCAAGTTCCCCACGCTTCGCGCGGGGGCCTCAGAAAACGCAATGCGAAGAAAGCGGACAAATAAACCTGTTGAGTGGATTAAAGACGATACAATTCGCGAACGGGTAGTACGACTTGTAGTAGACTTGGAAATAGATTGGGTAATGCCTGATTCGATTCGAACTTTTCGTTCTTATAATTCAAACAGTAATGCTATTGCAAGGATTTGGGGACTAAATAAAATCTGGCAAATGGCCTTGGACTCTGAACCGATGTATGTGATTGAAGTAATCTCTGAGCGCTTCGACTGTTTAAATGAGCGAGATAAAGATGAAGTTATTTTACATGAGCTTGCACATATTCCTAAAAACTTTTCCGGAGCTCTGATGGCACATTCTCACGGCAAAGGTGCGTTTCATGATAAATTGGATGAATTTAAAAGAAGATACAGAAGATTAAAATGAGAATAAGTTTGATTCATGGGGAAGATACGACAAAAGCTTATAAAAAATTTAGCGAATTACTTTCTCAATCTAAAAAAAGAGGGTTTGAAATAATTAAAATAAAAAATACACGCGAAGTTGTGTCTCAAACTCTTTTTGAAGACAAAACAGTTTTTGTTTTGGAGAAGCCTAATAAAGTATATATCAAAGACTGGAAATGGCTTAAGGAAAATGCTAATAAATATAATTCTAATTTGTTAATTTTTTTTGAAGGGAATGCAGGAGTTGTGATAACTAAGAATTTGCCAAAAGAAGCGAAAGTGGAAATGTTTGAATTACCCAAAAATATTTTTCTTTTTTTAGATGCACTTTATCCGGGCAATTCCCGAATCGCTTTAAAGCTTTTTAATGACACAATTAAAACAGAACCAACCGAACTTGTATTTCATTTAATGGCCAGACAGTTGCGGGATTTATATTGGGCGCAAATTGGCAAGGACGAAATGCCTTTGCCAAGCTGGAGGATCGAAAAATTATCCCGACAAGCTGGGAAATTCAGGCTTGAAAATTTACGGCGCACAATAAATAAATTGTCTGACATTGATATTAAAGCAAAAACAACTGAAGCAGATCTAAAAACTTTGCTTGATTTATTTATTATTGAGGAATTAAAATGAGCTTAACAATGGACACTTCTATTTTTAAAGCGTATGACATTCGCGGAATTTTCCCGACAACTTTAAACGAAAATATTGCTTACAAAATAGCTCAAGGGTATGCAGAGTATGTAAAACCACAGGCGCCAGTTGTTGTGGGAAATGATGTTCGCCTTCATAGTGTTGAAATAAAAAATGCAATTATTCGAGGGCTTAATGATGCTGGAATTGATACTGTCGATGTTGGTTTAATAACGACTGATATGCTTTATTTTTGCGTTGGAAGTTTTGGCTATGGAGGAGGAATTCAAGCAACTGCATCTCACAACCCTCCAGAGTGGCATGGAATAAAAATGATTCGCGAAAAAGTTATCCCGCTTAATCTGGAAGAAGGAATAAATCAGATCAAGGATTTTGTGGTGCAAGGAAAAACGATAAATGTGGCAAATAAAGGCAAAAACGCAACAAGAGATATTGAAAACGAATATTGCCAGTTTATTTTAGGCTTTTTAACACAGAAAAATATCAAACCAATGAAGATAGTGATAGATCCAAACTTTGGCTACAGTGGAAAAATTTTTGAAAAGATAATTGAACTTGGAAATTTGCCAATAGAATTAATTAAATTAAATTTTGAACCTGATGGAACTTTTCCAAAAGGAAGACCAGATCCTTTTATTCCGGAAAACAGAATTGAATTTATGGATTTAGTGAAAAATAGCGAAGCGGATTTGGGAATTGCCTGGGACGCTGACGGAGACAGAGTGTTTTTTTGCGCTGATGGCGGCGAATTTACCGAGCCTTATTATCTAAATACAATTTTAATAAAGCAAATGCTTGCAGATCATCCGAGGGAAAAAATTATATATGATCCAAGATATACCTGGGCCTTGATTGAAGCAATTAAAAATGCAGGTGGAGAAGCTTTGCTTTGCAGGGTTGGACATTCATATATAAAAGAAATGATGCGAAAAGACAACGCTCTTTTTGCAACGGAATCAAGCGGACATACTTATTATCGTGATTATTTTTTTGCTGACTGCGGAATGATCCCCCCAATGCAAGTAATTAATTTTTTATCCAGCAATAACGTAAAGCTTTCTGATTCTGTAAAACCTGTAATGAATAAATATTTTATTTCAGGAGAAATTAATACAGAAGTAGTTGATAAAGAAGCTAAAATGAACGAAATTGCTGAAAAATATAAAGATGGACAGCAATCAAGACTTGACGGAATTGCAATTGAATATCAGGAGTATAGATTTTGTGTGCGGCCAAGTAACACAGAAAATTTATTAAGACTCACACTTGAGGCAAAATCTAAAGAATTAATGGAAGAGAAACGGGATGAAGTATTACGATTAATAAGATCATAATATGCTTGATGACCTGCCAAAAATTTCTCAACTTGATAAGGGAAATATTTTATCTTCAATAGAACATTTGCCGGAACAAATTCAGGATGCCTGGAATGAAATACAAAAAGTAGAATTACCGCAGGAATACGGAGACTGCCAAAATATTGTGGTTGCTGGAATGGGAGGGTCGGCTTTAGGAGGACGCATTGTCCATTATTTGGAATTTAAAAATTTGAGAGTACCAGTTGAAGTTGTTACAAATTATCACTTACCTTCTTATGTAAATAATAAAACGCTTGTAATTTTGTCCAGTTATTCGGGAAACACTGAGGAAACAATTTCATGTGCTGCAGACGGCGTAAATAAAAATGCCAAGATCTTTGGAATTGAAACTGGCGGTAAACTTCTTGAAATCTTAGAAGAACATAAACTACCCTTTTATAAAATTGATCCAGCAAATAATCCGAGCGGACAACCAAGAATGGGTTTGGGTTATTCGATTTCAAGTATTTTGGCGATTTTAAGCAAACTTAAATTTATTGATATTGAAGATGATGAAATTTTAAACGCAATTGAAATTACAGAAAAGTTTGTAAAAGAATTTGGAGTACGCAGTCATACAGAAAACAATATTGCAAAAAAACTTGCAGATAAATTGGCAAATAAAATTCCTGTTTTAATTTCCAGTGAACATTTAGTTGGCTCGACCCATGCTTTTAAAAATCAACTGAATGAAAATTCTAAAAATTTTAGTATGCATTTTGAAATTTCAGAATTAAATCACCATTTGATGGAAGGACTAAAATATCCAGCAAAGGCAAAGGAAATTTTACATTTTGTTTTTTTTGAAAGTAATAATTATTTTGAACGAATACAAAAGAGATATTCAATTACACAAGACGTGGTAAAACAAAACGGATATGGATTTGATATTTATAAAATGCAATCTAAACATAAACTTGAAGAAGTTTTTGAGTTACTTGCGCTTGGAAGTTATATAAGTTTCTATATCGCAATGATTCATGGAATCGATCCCAGCCCAATTCCTTGGGTTGACTATTTTAAGAAGAAAATGGAATAATGGAATATGGCTGCCAACGATAAACTAATACTTCAGTTTAAAGATATTGATAAAACAATGACTTCCCAAGTAGGCGGAAAGGGTGCAAACCTAGGCGAAATGACGCAGGCAAAGTTTCCTGTTCCAAACGGATTTGCTGTAACTGTTGCTTCATATAATTTGTTTTTGGATGAAAATAATTTAAGACCTGAGATTAACGGAATAATAAAAACTCTTGATGTAAATAATGCTGACCAGCTTGAGAAAGCTGCAAGCGCGATTCAAAATAAACTTTTGAAAGCTAAAGTCCCTGATGCTGTTGGAAAAGAAACAATAAAATCTTATCGGAAACTTTCGGGAATATTTAAGAAGGCACAAGTTGCTGTTCGCTCCAGTGCAACTGCTGAAGATTTGCCGGGAATGAGCTTTGCAGGACAACAAGCTACATTTTTAAATATTAAAGGTGAATCAAATTTATTGAACTCGATTCGCGAATGCTGGGCTTCGCTTTTTACAGCGCGCGCAATTTTTTATAGAGCTAATAATAAAATTCCAACAGAAAAGGTGGGAATCTGCGTCATTATCCAAAAAATGGTTGAGAGCGAAGTTTCTGGAGTTATGTTTACAGTTGACCCGGTTAAAAACGATAAAGAAAGAATTGTGGTTGATACAGTTTGGGGATTAGGCGAAATGATTGTTCAGGGATCTGTTATTCCAGATCATTATGTTGTCCAAAAAGGAACTTTCTCAATTCTTTCAAAAGAAGTTTCTGATCAATCAATACAATTAATTAAAGTAAATGGAATTACAAAAGAAGTTGAAGTTCCTAAAAAACAAAGAGAGAATCAGAAAATTACTGATGAAGAAGTAGTCGAAATTGCAAAAATTGGGAACAGACTTCAGGAACATTATTATTATCCTCAAGATGTTGAATGGGCTCGGGATAAAGACGGCGGGATATATATAGTACAGACTCGTCCAATCACAACGCTTGATGCAAAACCAAAAGCAAAAACTAAAATGGGCGAATCCGATGTAGAAACAGCACAAACACCAATACTTACGGGAATTCCCGCATCTCCCGGAGTTGGAACTGGGCCAGTACGAGTTCTGAAATCTCCGAAAGAAATTGATAAGGTGCATCAAGGTGATGTGCTTGTAGCTAAAATGACTTCTCCGGATTATGTTCCTGCAATGAAAAAAGCTGCAGCAATTATTACTGATGAAGGTGGAGAAACTTCACACGCTGCGATAGTTTCCCGAGAGCTTGGAGTTCCTTGCGTTGTTGGTACAAAAGAAGCTACCAAAAAACTTAAAGATGATTTTGTTGTGACTGTTGATGGCAAAGCTGGGATGATTTATTTAGGAGCAAAAGTAAAAACTGAAGTTAAAGCGGAAGCAATGGAAACGCAGTACCGTAAAACTCGTAATACTAAGACTGCAACACATGTTTATGTAAATTTGGCTGAGCCTGATCGAGTAAAAGAAATTGCAAAGCGAAACGTAGACGGAATAGGCCTTCTTCGAGCTGAGTTTATGATTGCAAATATTGGAGTGCATCCGAAGCAAGCTATTAAAGACAAAAAGCAAAATGATTTTATAAATAAGCTTGCTGATAATTTGGAAGTATTTTGTAAGGCATTTGGAGATCGACCGGTCGTTTACCGTGCAACTGATTTTAAAACAAACGAATATCGCCAACTTAAAGGCGGAGCGAATTGGGAACCAGTTGAGCCAAACCCGTTGATGGGATTTAGAGGAGCATTTAGATACGTATCAGACCCTGAAGTATTTAATCTTGAACTTAATGCTATTAAAAAGGTACGAAGTAAACACAAGAATTTACATATCATGATTCCATTTGTGAGAAGCCCTCAGGAACTTGCAAGAGTTCGAAGACTAGTTGCATCTGAAGAATTATTTAGAACAGGAGATTTTAAATTTTGGATGATGTGCGAACTTCCGGTGAATGTAATTTTACTTGAAGATTTTATAAAAGTGGGAATTGATGGGGTCTCTATTGGAAGTAATGATTTATCAATGCTTTTACTTGGAACAGATCGAGACAATAGTGAGGTCGCAAGCGAATTTGATGAAAGATCACCAGCGCTTCTTTGGGCATTAAGACGCATTATAAAAACTTGCCATAAATACGGCGTGACTGCGTCTATTTGCGGACAGGCTCCAAGTACTTATGACGATTTGGTTGAAGAGCTTGTAAAAATGGGAATAACTAGCGTTTCAATTAACCCTGATGCAATTGACCGAGTGAGAAATGTAATTTATGAAACAGAAAGGAAGATAGGAAAATAAATGGCAAAAGTGCAAAAAATTTGGGCTAGAGAAATTTTAGATTCCAGAGCAAATCCTACAGTTGAAGCTTATTGTCTTCTTGATAATGGAATTGTTGCGATTTCATCAGTTCCATCTGGAATTTCAACTGGAACATATGAAGCACATGAACTTCGAGACGGAGACCCAAAGCGATATAAAGGAAAGGGAGTATTGAAGGCTGTTGAAAATGTAACTAATATACTTGGCCCTGCAATTATTGGAATGGATCCAAACCAACAGGAAGAAATTGATAAAAAAATGATGGCATTGGACGGGACAGAAAATAAAGAAAAACTTGGGGCAAATAGTATTTTATCTATTTCCGAAGTTGTAGCTAAAGCTGCGGCTCTTGATAAAAAAGAACCGCTTTTTAAGTATTTTTGGGATGTCTCAGAACAAAGACAAATTCCAGTTCATAAAAAAATTCCAACACCACTTTTTAATATGATTAATGGAGGACTTCATGGAGCAGGAAATTTGGATTTTCAGGAATTTTTTGTAATTCCTGCTTCTTCCAAAAGTTTTTCTCAGGGTCTTGAGATGGGTGTGGAAATTTATTTGAGTATCGGAGAGAACCTGGCGAGACGCGGGGCAATTCATAGCGTTGGAGACGAAGGAGGATATGCGCCAAATCTTTTTACAAATGCTGATGCACTTGAAATCTTAGTTGAATCGATTCGCGAAACTTCGTATGTTTTGGGGTCTGATGTATTTTTGGGATTAGATGTTGCTGCAAACTCTATTTACAAAAATGGCCGTTATTCAATCAGAGATAAATCAGGGCCGCTTGATGAACTTGCGATGATTGATTATTTTAAGGAACTTAATTTTACATACCACCTTGAAGTGCTTGAAGACCCTCTTTATGAAGATGCTTGGACTGGATGGAATAAATTACTTCAAACTCTTGATCCTCAAATGTCTATTGTCGGTGATGATCTTTTAGTAACTAATCCAAAAAGAATTGATAAAGCAATTGCACAAAAAGCTTGCAATACAATTTTAGTTAAGCCAAATCAAATTGGAACTGTGACTGAAACTTTGGAGGTTGTTAAAAAAGCTCGAGATGCAGGATGGAAAGTAATTGTATCTCATCGATCTGGAGAAACTACTGATACATTCCTTGCTGATTTTGCTGTTGGAGTTGGAGCTGATTATATAAAAAGCGGAGCTCCTGCCCGCGGAGAACGCGTTGTTAAATATAATCGCCTTTCTGCAATTGAATCTGATATGAAACAAATGGGAGTACTTCCGAAGTAACTTTTAGATAACAATTAATTTTTGGGGATATATTTTTTAACTTGAGCTAATATTTTTTTTCTATGCTCATATGCTGAGGGCATAAAGGAAACTATAACTATTAAAATAATTAATGGAATTAAATATTTATCTACGTTTGGAATAACTTTACCAAGGAAATATCCTATTAGAAGCATTAAAGTTGACCATGTGACTCCTCCTGCTATATTAAAAGTAAGAAACTTGCTGTATTCCATTTCTCCAATGCCTGCAACAATTGGAGCAAAAGTTCTAACATAAGGCAAGAACCTTGCTAGAATAATTGTTTTGGTACCATTCTTTTTGTAAAATTCTTCTGCTGTTGTGATATGTTCTTTGTTTCTCAAAAAAGACTCTTTTCCTTTGTTGAAAAACTTTTTACCAAATTCTTTTCCCATCCAATATCCTGTTGAATCTCCAAGAACTGCCGCTAAAGCAAGAAGAGGAATCAAAACTAAAATATTAAAATATCCTTGAGTTGCAAGAAGCCCTGCTGTGACAATTAAACTGTCTCCTGGAAGGAAAAAGCCAAAAAATAAACCAGATTCTGCAAAAATGATGGCGAATAAACCAACATATCCAACTGCTTCAATTACTTTTGCAAGATCTATTCCAAAGAACATAACTTTTAAATTGTAATGGAATTGATTTTATTTTACTAGTAGCTTGTTTTATAATTACATATGCTTGAACATGATTTAGATCCACAATATTACGTCGACCGTTTGTATATGTTTGGTTTGTTTTCGGATGATTTGCCTAATGAAAGAGTTGGGGTTTGGCATCCTGATTATCCGATGATGAAATGTAAGGGAAATACTATATGTGGGTTAATGGCTACGCTTTGTAATTTGCAGGATTCTGGATTATTGACCGATCGAAGAGATAATAAGGTTATACAGTATTTTATAGATTATCCTTGGGATTTTGATAGATTTACTACAGTTGAAGAAATTGAGATGATAAATGTTACTCTTGGTCTTGTTGGTAATTATTTAATAAATCGGTATCAATTAAATCTTGATAAAACTAAACTAAATCAAGAATTTGTAAGTTTAAAAAGAACTTTGAGAGCTAATTGGGGTGTTGAATGAAATTTAATTTACAAATTTTCTAATTACGCCAACGCAAATGCCTTGAATTTTGACGTCTTTGGCGAAGATTGGTGACATTGTGGAATTTGCTGGTTCTAATCTTATTCTTGTTGCTTCTTTGTAAAATCTTTTGAGAGTTGCCATGCCATTTTCTAGAAGAGCGACTACGATTTGCCCGTTTCTTGCAACGTTTGTTTCCTGAACTACAACATAATCTCCGTCTTCGATTGCAGCTTCGATCATTGAATTACCTCGCACTTGTAAAACGTAAATTCTTTTTCCACCTGCTGCAAATGATGGTGCAATGTCTATGGTTGCGTTTGGATCAGTATAGGGTTCAAGGGGAGATCCTGCTGCAATGAAACCTAAAATTGGTACTGTGATTGATTTTTTCTCCGGATTGAATTTCTCGTCAATTAATTCTATTGCGCGGGTTTTGCCGTGTTCTCTTTTTATTAAACCTTTTGCCTCAAGGGTTTGTAAATGTTCGTGAACTGTTGCAAGTGAACTGACATTTAAAGCGTCAGCTATCTGGCGAAGAGTTGGAGCACTGCCTTCGGTTTCGATATGCTGCTTGATAAAATCTAAAATTTGCCTTTGTCTTTTGTAAATTATTACTGCCATAGTTAATAATAACAATTTACAAATTTAACCCGAAGTTGTCAAGAGGGAAAAGGATTTGATTGACAACTTGTCATAAGATATGATGAAAATATGAGACAATCGATCCTTGTAGTTTTATTAATTGTTTCTTCTCTGATTTTATTATCCGTTCGAACAGTTAAAGCGTATTATTCTAATATGCCCGCAAGTATGGTATTGGGGCAGACAAATTTTACAGATAGTGCTGGCGGGCTTGGCCCAAATAAATTTTTTGATAATACGACACATCCGACAAATACTGGTTTAGTTGGAATTTTTGTAGATCCTTTAGGAAGGTTGATAATTTCTGATTTTAGCAATGGACGAGTATTGATTTGGAATAAAATGCCTACGACAAATGGCGCTCCGGCGGATTTGGTTTTGGGTCAACCTGATTTTAATAGTAATTCGAAAAACGCTTGCGCTTGTGATACACCCGGCCCAAATACTTTAGTGAATGTGGGAAATGTTTATTCCACTGGAACTCAATTGTTTGTAGCGGATCAGAGCAATAATCGAGTTTTAATTTGGAATACATTTCCGACTCACAACTTTCAGGCAGCGGATGTTGTGGTTGGTCAGGCAGATTTTACTTCGACAGCAACTACATGCAATGCTTCAACGATGTATATTGCTGATTATGTGTATGTGTATGGGAATAAGCTTTTAGTTGCCGACCGTAACCATAGCCGAATTTTGATTTGGAATTCAATACCAACAGTGAACGGGACGCCAGCTGATATAGAACTAGGGCATAGCGGTGGGCTGGCTGATTGTACTGGATCAAGTGCTAATGCAAGTAATTTTGCCATTCCGGAGGGGATTCTTGTTTATAATGGAAAACTTTTTGTTGTTGACCATGATTATAATAGAATTTTGGTTTGGAATACTTTTCCAACACAAAACAATCAGCCAGCTGATTATGTGATTGGTCAACCTGATTTTACAACTACATCTTCTGGTACAAGCGCTTCAGAATTTAGTGCTCCTCTGCAAGCGTATATAGATAATAATAGACTTTTTGTGACTGAAGAGTCTAACAATAGAATTGTTGTTTTTAATTCAGTTCCAATAACAAATGGAGGTGTAGCTGATTTAGTTCTTGGCCAACCAAGTTTTACTTCCAATTCTGCAAATGAAGGGGAAGCTACTTCTGCATACGGTTTTAATAAACCAAGAGGAATTTTAGTATATAACAATCAACTTTTTGTAGGTGATCCTATTAATGCACGCGTGCTGATTTTTAATAATGTAATTGGAACACCCCAGATGAACATAAATACACCTTTTACTGACATTGGAAATGGAAGACTGGAATTGAAAGGAAATGTGCAATTGGGAGAGAATGGTCGCTATGCAATGCAGTGGATTAAGGCAGATGTGAACGGATCTGGGCTGGGAAATGTAAGCAATCTTTTTGGAGGAAGAAGTATCAATGCAACTACGACATTGTATGATTTTGTTAACGACTTTGATCCAAGAATCAATGGTGGAAGCAGCAACAACTTTACTCTTGACCTGGTGGCAAGCAGTTTTAATGCTGATACTACAAGTTTGTTTTATTTTTTGCCGTTTAATTTAAATTATGTCAGGAAGTCTAACAATAATTTAAATATTGATTTTACAGTTAATAATTTAAATATTCAAAGAATAAAAGATAATATTGATCACTTTAAAATTGAATATCGGAAAGAAAATGATTCTTCATGGTTGACTTTGGTGAATAGTATAAGTACCGACAAAATATCTAATGCTGGAGAAATTAATCTTGTGACTTTAAATGTCTTAAAAATTGGGACAAAATACAATGTTAAAGTGGTAGCTGTTTCTAAGAATTCTAATTGGGAGCAATCGAGTAATGTTCTTAGTTATTTTTTTAATGTGCCTAATCAAAAGAAGAATATAATTGTTAAAAGTGCCTTGTCTACATCCGTTACGTCAACTCCTTTGCCTACTTTGGTAGTAGATACTCCAATGCCAGTTTTGCCTGTTCCGACAGTTTCACCACAAGCTAAAACATGTTTTCTTTTTTGGTGTTGGTAACTTCGTTTAATCTTTGGGTTTGTGGTATAGTTATAATATGAAATTTAAACTTAATTCTAAATTTGGATTGATGGGAGATCAGCCTCAAGCTGTTGAAAAATTAGTAAAAGGAATTGAAGAAAAAGATCCTTACCAAGTTTTACTTGGGGTAACGGGATCAGGCAAAACTTTTACAGTAGCCAATGTTATTGAGCGTACTCAACGGCCAACGCTTGTGATTTCTCACAACAAGACCCTTGCCGCGCAGCTTTATCAAGAGCTTCGTGATTTTTTTCCCGAAAATGCAGTTTCTTATTTTGTTTCTTATTATGATTATTACCAGCCAGAAGCTTATATTCCTTCAACTGACACATATATAGAGAAAGATGCTGGAATAAATGAACTAATTGATAAATTGAGGCTCGCTGCAACTACAAATATTTTGACTCGTAATGATGTGATTGTTGTTGCTTCGGTTTCGTCTATTTATAATATTGGTTCTTCAAAAGAATTTGGGAAATTTATTTTGGAAATTTCAAAGGACATGAAAGTAAGCCGAGAACAAATTATTGACAGGCTTACAAACTTGCAATATGAAAGAAGCGATTTTGGATTTCACAGAGGTACATTTAGAGTAAACGGAGATATTATTGATGTTTACCCTGCATACGAAGATTTTGGAGTAAAAATAGAACTCAAGGATTATAAAGTGTTCAATATACAGAAATTCGATCCATTAACTGGAGTAAAAATTGATGAGGCGATGAAATTTTTTGTTCTTTATCCTTCAAAACATTTTGTAACGGACCCGAATCAAAATAAAGATGTGTATGAAAGAATTGCAAAAGATATGCTTTCAAGAGTTAATGATTTGAAAAAAGAAGGGAAAGAACTTGAAGCACACAGACTTCAGCAAAAAGTTACTTATGATTTGGAAATGATACGGGAAGTTGGTTATGTAAAAGGAATTGAAAATTATTCAAGATATTTTGATGGACGAAACCCAGGAGATGCGCCGTTTTCGTTGCTTGATTATTTTAATGACACTTATGGAAAAGACTGGCTAACTGTTGTGGATGAAAGTCATATTACTTTTCCACAAATACGTGGAATGTTTGCAGGAGATTTTTCTCGAAAACAAACTTTAATTGAATATGGATTTCGTTTACCGTCAGCTTTAGATAATAGACCACTTAAATTTGATGAATTTATGAGAAGAATTCCAAATTTTATTGCAGTTTCAGCAACTCCTGATGATTGGGAAATTTCGATGTCTAAGAACCATATTGTTCAACAGCTTGTTCGCCCAACTGGAATTGTTGATCCAACTGTTGAAATTCGACCAACTGCAACACAAGTAAAAGATGTAATTGAAGAAATAAAGAAAAATGCTGAAAAGGGCGAGAGAACCTTGGTTACAACTCTTACCAAGCGAACTGCTGAAGATGTCGCAAATTATCTCGTTGATCAGGGAATAAAAGCTGAATATCTTCATAGCGACATTAAAACTTTGGAAAGGACTGATATTTTGGATAATTTAAGGCGAGGAGATTATGATGCTCTGATTGGAGTAAATCTTCTTCGAGAAGGACTTGATCTTCCTGAGGTTTCATTGGTTGCAATTTTGGACGCAGATAAAGAAGGATTTCTTCGAAGCGAAGTAAGCTTGGTGCAAACAATGGGGCGCGCTGCAAGGCATGTAAAAGGGCGGGTAATTTTGTATGCAAATAAAGAGACAAATAGCATGAAGAAAGCGCTTGATGAGATAAAGCGGCGCCGTGAATATCAAACAAAATGGAATGAAGAACATAATATTACGCCAACAAGTATTCAAAAACCAATTAGAGAAAGATTGGTTGAAGAAGATGTGGAAGCTGAGGAAGAGCTTGATCCAGTTTATGCTTCGAATAATATTGATGCATTAACACCGATGGATAAAAGAAAATTAGTTAAAAGACTTAAAAGGGAAATGAAAATTGCAGCGGATGATATGAATTTTGAGCTGGCTGCAAAACTCAGGGATAAGATTAAGGAATTAGAATGATGTGATATTATAATTATATAATATGAGAATATTTGGAAAAAATAAACCTAAAGATACTAAAAGAAATAAGTTAATTAAAAAGGCGATTAAAAAAGCTGCAAGGGATTATAAAGATACTTTTGTAAAACTTGCTAGCGCATAAAATGTTTTGGGTACAGATTGATGATTTTGAAGCTATTTGTTTTAATTTCTGTACAGAATTATTTACATTTAATGAACCAATTCCGAAGTTTACTACGAGATATTCAGGTATTCTTGAATCTTGTTTAAATAGTCCGCTTCAACAAGCATTTGGAAATGATTTATATCCAGAATTTAATGATAAATTGGCAATTCTGTTTTATTTGTTAAGTAAAAATCATCCATTTGTTAATGGTAATAAAAGAATGGCTGTAACTACTTTGTTGGTCACACTTTATGGCAATAATAAATGGATGAAAGCGACTTCTGAAGAAGTTTATGAAATTGCTGTAAAAGTTTCTGAATCTAAACCGAGAGATAAAGATAAAATTATTGTTATGATTAAGGATTTTTTAAATAAAAATATAAGTGAGAAAACTTTGATTGATAAATTATTGGAGTTAATTAATAAATAGCCTCTTTCCTTTTTCTTTTGTTGGGGTAATATTAGGGATATCTCTATATAAATAGTGATATAATAAACTCACCACTGGATGAAACCAGCGGGAATTTGTATGGAAAACAATTCTAATGACTATATAAAAGTAAGAGGAGCTAGGCAGCATAACTTGAAGAATGTTGATTTGGATATTCCAAAAAACAAACTGGTTGTGCTTACTGGAGTGTCTGGCTCTGGCAAATCTTCTTTCGCTTTTGACACAATTTATGCTGAAGGGCAAAGGCGTTATGTTGAATCTCTCTCGAGTTATGCAAGGCAGTTTTTGGGAGTTATGGAGAAGCCTAATGTGGATTCTATTGAAGGGCTTTCGCCTGCAATTTCAATTGACCAAAAAACAACTTCACATAATCCAAGAAGCACTGTTGGTACAGTAACTGAAATTTATGATTACATGAGGCTTCTTTTTGCTCGCGTAGGCCACCCTCATTGCCCGATTTGCGGGAGAGAAATTTCTTCAATGAGCCTTGATCAAATTGTTGATGGAGCAATGAATTTGATAGGTGAGAGAAGTAGATTTTTAATTTTGTCGCCAA